>NZ_BOLU01000010.1:0-66709 GCF_016861825.1 Lacticaseibacillus sp. 866-1
AAAAAAGCCAACGTATCGAGATTACGTTGGCCGCAAAGTATATAGGCTAGCTAGCAAAGCTAGTATACCTGTATTTTTTTGAGATTTCGAGTAGGTGTATTTGGTGTACTCAAAATCAAGTTCTGTTTCATATAAAAAGGACGCAACCCGCAACGGGTGCGTCCTTGTTTATTTGCTCAAAAACTTAAGGCACATGACAAACGATTCTTAGTGCTGCTTCCTTCCGGACCTGACACAATTCGAAAGGCTGCCATTGCCTCAAGGCCTTTCGGCAAGATTCATTATACCTGTTTCTCTGGGCTTTGGCCAGCCTGCTTGGCCGCTTTCCGCTTCGCCCGGATTCCTTGGAAAAAGGCGACCAGCAGCTCACCGCTGTCGCGGGCGCGCAGCCCGCCGACCACTTGAACCTGGTGGTTAAACCGCGGATCACTCAGCAGATCGACCAGTGACCCGGCCGCCCCGGCCTTGGGGTCCTTGGCGCCGTAAAAACACCGCCGCACTCGGGCGTTGATCATCGCCCCCGCGCACATCGGACAAGGCTCCAGTGTCACGTACAGGTCGCAGTCTTCAAGCCGCCAAGTGTGCAGCGTCATGCAGGCCTCCTGAATCGCGAGGATTTCGGCATGAAGTGTGCTGTCTTGCGCATGTTCGCGCAAATTGTGGCCGCGGCCGATAATTTGGCCATCTTTGACCACTACGGCCCCAATTGGGACCTCACCGATCACGCCGGCGGCCCTAGCCTCGGCCAAAGCAGCTGCCATGAAATCATCCGGAGTTAGTTCAACCATAGTTCCTCCTTACTTGGTTGCGCGCAAAATATAGTAACCATGAGCCATTTTGACCTTTTCTGCGCTGGCAAAGGTCGCCTGCATCAGTTTCAAGGCCGACGGTGCGCCCTGCTTTTTTTGAATGACGCAGTACAGCTGACCGCCGGGTACCAAATGCTCATGTGCGCCGGCAAGGATGGCAGACACAATGGCCTTGCCTGCTCGAATCGGGGGATTGGTGACAATCACCCCAAACTGCCCAGTAATGTGGTCGTAAACCGAGGACTCGACAATCGTCACGTTTGCGATTTTGTTGGCCTCGGCGTTGCGTTTAGCCAAGGCAAGGGCGCGCTCGTTCACGTCCGACATGGTCACCTGCCGGTTCGGATAGTGTTTGGCCAAGGCAAGGCCAATTGGCCCGTAGCCGCAACCGACGTCCAGCAGCGGCCCATCAGGTAGCACCTGATCGACGACCGTCTCAATCAGCGTGCGACTGCCAAAATCAATCGTGCGCTTGGAAAAAACGCCGTTGTCGGAGGTGAACTCCAGCCGGTTGCCGGCTAAATCGTAAGAAAAGGTCTGCTCATCATGCGGCAGATCGGGATCGTTTGTATAGTAATGACTCATGGTGTCTCTCCTTCATTGCCGCCCCAATGGTGCTCGCCCGGTTGATCTGGGCACAAGGTCCACCTACAGTGCGGGCTGCACCTTAGCGGCGGTATTGTTCATATAAAGCGTAACCCCTGGCCGCGATAAAAGCGATACCCATATTCGCAAACCCGCATCGTCATGACTTGAGAAAAACTAATCGCGGCTTCGCCCTTAAGCTAACAATAACATTAAGTCCGTTTACATCGCAGCCGCCAATCCGTACAATTAGACCCATACGGAGGAAAACAATGAAATTATTCAACAAAGTGCTGCCGGGACTGGCGCTCCTGCTGGTTGCCGGCGGCCTCACCGCCTGCAGCCCCCAGGCAAACGACCAAAGTAACACCAAATCTAGCGCCACCAGTAAAAATCTGCCGGGGCCAGCAATCACGGTGCCCACTACCCTTTTTAAATCAAGTGACGGCAAGGTCAAGCTACAGTTCAAGCTGACCAACAACGCCAAATTCACGCTGCGCGACCGCGATGCCAACAATAAGGTGTTGGTCAGCGGTGAAGGCAGCGGCAAGACCACCACGATCAACGGTGCCATCGACGAAGGCGAACTTGACTTAGTGGCCACCCTTCACGGCAAAACGGCGACAAAAACTCTCAGCGTCGTGCCGAGCAGCGGGCCGAGCTCGCGGGTATTGCCCCTCAACAAATTGGGGCTTGCGCCTGACGACAGCTACGGCCTGCGCATCACCCAGGTTACCCATCAACTGAATGCTGAGGGTCAAAACCTCGTGGCAAGCGGTAAGCTGCCAAAGAATCTCAGCGTCCAAATCACGGCAGAGTATGCCAACTTCGCCAATCAGGCAGGCTTTGTCCCGACCCCAAACCAGTTTGAAATCACGGGGCCATTTCTTGCGCCGGCAACCGTCCTGCCCAACCAGCAAGGAACGACTAAGCTCGCGCCTGGCGGCTATGCGAGGACGACTTTCTGGGCCTACTTTGGCAATGCCGGCGTGGTGGTCGGCAAGGGCATCAACTTACAACTGGACTACCGCGGGCCTAACTTGACCGACCCACTGAGCTTTGCCGTTACAACGGAATAAGAATGACGGTCGACCCTCTCCGGTCGGCTATTTTTTTGCAAAAAAATACCGGGCACCCGCAATGGGCACCCGGTATTTGGGCAATCATTACTTGAGGGTAACGGTTGCGCCAACAGCCTCGAGCTGTTCCTTAAGCTTGTTAGCTTCGTCTTCAGTAACGTCTTCCTTGATGTTGGAAGGTGCTGCGTCAACCAAGCCCTTCGCGTCCTTCAGGCCAAGACCTGTGATCGTGCGAACTTCCTTGATAACCTTAACCTTTTCCTGGCCAGCTTCGGTCAGTTCAACGGTGAAGGAATCCTTAGCAGCGCCTGCATCGTCGCCACCAGCGGCACCGGCAGCGGCTACAGGAGCAGCTGCGGAAACGCCAAATTCATCTTCAATTGCTTTAACGAGATCGTTCAGTTCAAGGATGGAAGCATCCTTCAACTGGTCGACAATAGCTTTTGTATCTAAAGCCATGATTGTATCCTCCAGTTTGTATTGTGTTTGATTACGGATCGACTAGGCAGCTTCAGCCACATTATGCAGCTGGTTCTGCGTCCTTGCTGTCGGCAACGGCCTTGACGGCGTATGCGACGTTGCGGACTGGTGCCTGCAGAACAGACAGCAGCATTGACAACATCCCATCGCGGTCTGGCAGCTTGGACAGTTCTGTGATCTGTTCCAGGCTGGCAACCTTGCCTTCAATGATCCCGCCTTTAACAACGAGGTCATCGAACTGCTTCGCGTACTTCGTCATGATGCGGGCAGGGGCAACAGCGTCGTCGTTAGAAAAGGCGATCGCGGTCGGGCCCTTGAACAGATCGTCCAAGCCCTTGTAACCAGTGGCGTCAGCGGCACGGCGAAGATACGTGTTCTTGATGACTTCCATCTTGACCCCGTTATCACGCAATTCCTTACGCACCTGCGTTACTTCATCAACAGTCAAGCCACGGTAGTTCACAACAACAGCGCTTTTAGCAGCCTTGAACTGCTCAACGATGCCATCAACCACCTTAGCCTTCGCAGCGATAATTGATTCACTCATAGATTTTCACCTCCTATAGTTTGGTTGAAGTTTTTTCCAATAAAAAAACTCCATGTCTACCAAGACATAGAGGTATCTAACGAACTGATACCACCTCGGCAGGATATTAAGGCTTGCGCCACCTGAGTCTTAGGCAGAGTGAATTATCACAACGAAAAGCGTATCATGAACCGTCCACAGCGTCAAGAAATACTTCACGCAGGCACCAAAAAGCGCCGGCCGTTTTCACAGCAGGCGCTGGTGATTGTCTAATGGCTCGATTCTTTGGGCTCGAGCCGCCGCTGGACAAAGCCCAGCACCAGGTCGGCAATGATCGCCATCAGCGCTGTTGGCAGCGCGCCGGCGAGGATGATGGCCCCACCGTTGGTTGCGTTTGTCCCGCGAACAATGATGTCGCCAAGCCCGCCGGCGCCGACAAAGGCCCCGATGGCCGTGATGCCAATGGCCACCACCAGTGCGTTGCGGATGCCCGCCATGATCACACTCATCGAAAGCGGCACCTCTACCATGTACAGGCGCTGAAACGAGGTCATCCCCATGCCCTTGGCGGAGTCAATCACCGTGGGGTCGACGCTGACCATGCCGGTGTAGGTATTTTTAATGATCGGCAAAAGCGAGTACAGGAAGACGGTGACGATCACCGTGTTCACCCCCAGCCCCAGCCCCAGCATAATGATCGAAAGCATCGCCAAGCTGGGAATGGTCTGGATCACGTTCGCGATGCCGATGATCGTACTAGACAGCTTGCGGTTGTGGGCGATGAACAGGCCGATCGGGATCCCGATCACAGCCGCGATCAGCACGCCATAAATCGAAATCAGGAAATGGCGCGTAAACTGGCTGAGCACATAGCTGCCGTTGGTCGTCATGTAGTAGAAGAACTGTTGCCACGTATTCATGTTCGCCATCAGTTATCGCCTCCCCGGAAATAATTATGCTTGACCAGAAATTCCCGGGCGACCACCGATGGCTCCTTTAGTTGGTCGTCCACCTGGTAATTGAGTTCCTGCATGGTTTTCATGCTGATTTTTCCGTCCAGCCGGTGCAGCACCGGTGCGAGCTTCGGGTATTTCTTCAGCAGGCTGTCACTCACCACCATCGACGCGTCGTACGGCGGGAAAAAGTGCTTGTCGTCTTTCAGCACCGTGAGGTCATACGAGCGAATTCGCCCGTCTGTCGAATAGCCCAGCACCGTCTGCATCTTACCAGCCTCGACCGCATCGTAAACTAGCCCAATCTGCATCGGGTAGACGCGCTTGAAGTCAAAGCCGTATCCGGTTTTAAAGTCCGCGTAGCCGTCGCCTTTGCGATTCATCCAGGATGAGTCCACGCCAGCTGCCATCGATGGGGCCAGCGGCTTCAACTGACTGATCGTCGAGACGTGATGTTGAGCGGCAAACTGCTTGGTCACCATGAAGGCATAGGTGTCGGCAAAACCATAAGTCGGGAACCAGGTCTGGTGGTACTTTTGCTTAAAGACCCGTTTGACGATCCTGCCGGCTTTTTTCGGGTTCTTTTCCACCGGCAGGTTCAAGGTGCCAGTCAGGTCAGTGCCGGTGTAGCGCGTCGCTGAAATGTCTGCATCCCCGCGCAGCATCGCCTGGTGCGTGACCGTGGTGGAGCCAAGATTGGACACCAGCGTGGTCGGATAGCCCAGCTCGTGGTTGATCAGCTCGGCCAGCATGTTGGCCATCACTGAGCTTTCCGTCGTGCTAAGTGCCGCAATTTTGATGGTCTTTGGGTCACTGCCCGAAATCCCGGGGAACCCGCAACCGGCCAGTGTCAAAACGGCCGTGGCCAGCACCACAAAGAGTTTGGCTAACTTTTTCATGGCTAGGCCTCCTTCCGACTGGTCCGCGGAGTCAGACGCTTCTCCAGTTTACCCAGGAGCCAATCGACCACGAGTGCCAGGATCGTGACGGGAATGGTACCGCCAATGATCAGCGACGGCTGGAACAGGTTCAACCCGCTGAAAATCAGATCACCAAGGCCGCCGGCGCCAATGTATGATGCCAGCGTTGCCCACGCGATCACGTACACCGCGGACAGGCGGATACCGGCCATGATCACCGGCATCGCCATCGGCAGCTCAACTTGCATAATCGATTGCACGGCCGTCATGCCCATCCCCTTGGCAGAATCCTTGAGGACTGGTGAGACGTCTTCCATGCCGATGTACGTGTTACGCAGGATCGGCAGCAGCGAATAGATGAACAGCGCGACGATCGCCGGCACCCGCCCGATCCCAAACAGCGGAATCATCAGCGCCAGCAGCGCCAGGCTGGGCACCGTCTGCAGCATTGAGGCAATAGCGATGACGACCTTGGCCGTGCGTGGAAAGCGCGTCAAGATCACCCCCAGCGGCACGGCGACGAGAATCCCCAGGCCCAGGGAGATGCCAGAGATGTACAGCTGCTCCCAGGTTTTGACCAACAGCTCCATGCCGTGCTGCGCCAGAAAGTCACCCATTTTGGTCGCCTCCCGCCTGCGGTTCGGCATCAGAGGCTGGTGCCTGCTCACTGTGGTCAGCATTCTCGCCCCAGATGGTGTCATAAACCATATCGACCAGCGCGGCTCGCGTGACAATGCCCTTCAGCTTGTTGTCCTGATCGACGACCGGCACGTACTTGAGGCCGCGCTTGAGGATCCGGTCAACGGAATCGCGCAACAGTGCGGATTCTTGCACGTAAAACAGTTTTTTCTGCATGATGTCGGCCACGGCGGTCGACTTGGCGTACTGGCGCGTCAGCGACTCGATGTCGATAAAGCCTTTGAGGTAGCCGTTGTCGTCAACCACCAGCAGGGTGTCAACGCGCCGGTCGCGCATCAGCTGAATCGCCTCGACCAGCGATTTACCCGGGGTGATCGACACCGGATTCTTGAGCATGATGGCGCCCACCGTGGTGACATCGGCGCGGGCCTGGATCAGCCGCTCCTCACCGATCAGTTCCCGGACAAACGGGGTCGCAGGGTGCTGGAGCAGCTCGGTCGGCGTCGCAGTTTGGATAATGTGGCCGCCATCCATGACCACAATCTTGGTGGCGAGCTTCAGGGCCTCGTCCATGTCATGGGTCACAAACACGACCGTCTTACCCAGCTTCTGCTGCAGATTTTTGACCAGATCCTGCAAACTTTCACGCGTGATCGGGTCCAGAGCGCCAAACGGCTCGTCCATCAGGATCAGATCCTGATTAGCGGCCAGCGCGCGGATTACGCCGATGCGCTGCTGCTGCCCGCCGGAAAGCTCAGCCGGGTAGCGGTCGAGGTAATCGACTGGCAGGTCGACCATTTTGATCAGCTCTTCCGCCTTGGCGCGCCGCTTCTCTTCCGGCCACTTCAGGAGCTTCGGGACTAAGGTAATGTTTTCGTACAGCGTCATGTGCGGCATGAGCCCGATGTTTTGAATCACGTAGCCGATGTGGCGGCGCAGAGCCACCGGATCTTGCTTGTGGATGTCTTGGCCTTTAAACAAAATGGTGCCGCCGGTCGGCTCCAGCATGCGGTTGATCATTCGCATGGTCGTGGTCTTCCCCGAGCCCGAGGTGCCGATCAGGCAGACAAAATCCCCTTGGTCAATGGTCAAAGTGATGTGTTCAACCGCCACATTACCGCCGCGGTATACCTTATTCACGTCCTGATACTGGACGATGGGTCCTGGCTTTTGTTCAGTTGTCATCTTAAACCTCCCGTTTTGCCGATTTATACACACTCACCATATCATGGACATTTAAAATCTGCTGTTTTCAGCGCACAAAACCCCCAGCGTGACACCCTTTGGCCAAAATTTGACAGGAAAAATTTTCAGAAAAAAACACCGGCTTCTCCAAAAGAAGTCGGTGTTGATTGAATTGCTTGTTTAGAATGCCGAAACGTCAACCTTGACCCCAGGGCCGAAGGTTGAAGTCAACGTCAAGCTTTGGATGTAAACACCCTTGGTTGATGCCGGCCGCGCCTTGACGATGGTGTCGTTAAGCGCCTTGAAGTTCTCGATGAGCTTAGCGTCGTCAAACGAAACCTTACCGATCGGGGCGTGGACGATACCCGCCTTGTCGGCACGGTATGCGACCTGCCCAGCCTTGACGTCGTTGACCGCCTTCGCGGTGTCCATCGTCACGGTGCCGGTCTTCGGGTTAGGCATCAAGCCTTTTGGCCCGAGGACCCGGCCCAAACGACCAACTTTGGCCATCATCGGTGGTGTTGCAACAGCAACGTCGAAGTCGAGCCAGCCGTCTTGAACCTTTTTAACCAAGTCGTCAGAACCGACTTCATCGGCACCGGCGTCTTGGGCAGCCTGCGCTTGCGGGCCTTCGGCGAAGACGATGACGCGCTGCGTCTTACCAGTCCCGTTAGGCAGCACAAGAGCGCCACGGATCTGCTGGTCAGCCTGCTTAACATCAATGTTCAGGTTGTATGCCACTTCAACGGTTGCGTCGAACTTGGCAAAATCGATCTTTTTGACCAAAGCAACTGCGTCCTCAGGGGTGTACGCCTTAGTGGCGTCGACCTGCTTAGCAGCGTCTTGGTACTTCTTTGCTTTCTTAGCCATACTGGAATTTTCCTCCTTGCAAATGTGGTCAGCGGGCCGAAGCCCTTCCACTTGATTCATTCAGCTTTCGCTGAAGATCCGGACATGCATTAGCCTTCGACTTCAAAGCCCATGGAACGTGCTGTCCCTTCAACCATGCGCATCGCAGCTTCTACATCTGCGGCGTTAAGGTCTTGCATCTTCGTTTCCGCGATCTGCTTCACTTGGTCCTTGGTAACCTTCGCAACCTTTTTGGTGTTCGGTTCGCCAGAGCCGTGCTCTACGCCAGCGGCCTTCTTCAGAAGAACCGCTGCCGGCGGGGTCTTGGTGACGAAGTCAAAGGAACGATCTTCGTACACGGTGATGACAACTGGAATCAGCATCCCATTTTGGTCTGCGGTCCGCGCGTTGAAATCCTTGGTGAAGCCCATAATATTGATCCCAGCTTGACCCAGAGCAGGGCCAACAGGCGGAGCTGGAGTTGCTTTGCCCCCAGGGATCTGGAGTTTAACGATGTTTGCTACTTTTTTAGCCACGAAACATAACCTCCTTAAGTCCGTGATGTGGTCATGATGGGCAAGGTAATTTTGCCCTCCCACGCGTATGCCAAAACATACTCGACTAAGTTACCATGATTCAGGCTCAAAAGCAAGGACTATCGCACCACTAAGGCCTTGAGCTGCAGCGGCCACAGGAACGTCGCGACGTCTGCGTCGACCAGGCGATTCTCGTGCAGCAAACTGTGGGCCGCCCGCGGCCCGCGGATCACGACTTCGGCATACCGTGCGACGTGGTCTTGCGCCAGATAGCGAATCGAAAGCGCCGAGTTAATGCCCACCGCCCCGTCGTGCTGTGACCCGTTGAATAAATCGCCGGCCACATTCAACCATTGCAAAGTTTCAGGCAGGTCAGCCACATGCGCGCGGAAAAATTCGTACACCGGCGTGGTCTGACTCGGCCCCGCCGGCCCAAGGGGCCAGTTGACGACTTTACCCGGAGTGGCCAGCGCAGTGTCATTGTACGGCGCCGCCAGTGTGACCAGCGCCCGGACCGGCACTGCTGGCCGGCTGACGGTGTAAAGCACCGTCGTGATTCCACCCATCGAGTGGGACACTAAGTTGATTGCAGCAAACGGTGCCTGCTGCTGCAGCGCCGCAATCACCCGCTTCACCCCGATCAGCTGGGCTGCCGGCTGCACCCGTTTATCGGCAAACAGCACTTGAACGGCCACGTGCGGGCCAAACGCCAAGCGCCCACGCAGGTGCACCGAGCCGTTTTGCCGGACCAGGGCGACGACCTGCTTGTCCACCGGCAGCCGCCGCAGCATGTGGCCAAACGTGTAACGCGTGCCAAATTCTCCGGGCACAAACAGCGTGGGTACGCGATCGGCAACGTCAACCTTGCGCTGCCTGTCCGGGTGCCCTAAACCATAAAAATCGAGGGCGAAGGCGATTAACGCCCCACCCCCGATTACAATGAGCCAGATCATCTTAAAGTTTGTCGACCTGGTCGTAGTCCAAGTCGGCGGCGACTTCACGCTCAAACATATTGATGGTCGCCTTCAGCTTTTGTTTGTCCGGGTCGTTGGCGGTGATCTTGCCCTTCATGCCGGCAAACGCACCGGCAATGATGGTGATCGTCTCGCCGACTTCAAAGGACAGCGTGGAGTGTGTGGTGGCCATACCCTGTGAGTGCAAAATGGTCGCCACTTCGTCAGGCATCAGCGGGTTTGGCTTGGAGCCGCCGCCGTGCGAGCCGACAAAGCCGGTAACCCCTGGGGTGTTACGGACAACAAACCAGGATTCGTCGGTCATGACCATTTCGACCAGCACGTAGCCAGGGAAAACCTTCTCCATCTTGACCTTGTCCTTGCCGTCCTTTTTCTCGTGTTCTTCCTCTTCGGGCACAATCACTTGGAAAATGTAGTCTTCCATGTTCATTGAGGTGACCCGAGACTCCAGGTTCGCCTTGACCTTGTTTTCGTAACCAGAGTAGGTGTGCAGCACGTACCAGAGCTTTTCAGCTGATTCAGCCATTGTTTTTCTCCTTTTTGATGACAAATAAAAAACCGTCGCCAAGAGGCTTCGGTTTTTGCGCTGACCCCAGTATACGCCAGAGCAAGTCTTGATATCAAGATTAAAAAATGAACGCCTTCAGGACCAACAGGATGACCCAGTCTGCTAGGGCAAAGTAAGCGGCAAACAGAATCGACGTGATGATGACGGTGGTGGTGTCGCGCCGAGTTTCCTTGGCGGTCGGCCAGGTGACCAGCGACATCTCGTGAATCACACTTTTGATAAACTTCATAACTGCTGCCTCCTACTTCGTCTCGCGGTGCTCAGTCTGGCGCCCGCAATACTTACAATACTTATTTAACACCAGGCGCTGCGTGCGGCGCGGGTTTTCCGGGACGTAATAGTTCCGGTGTCCGCAGACACTGCAGGCCAAGGCGACTTTTTTTACGGACATAATGAGCCCTCCTAGCTTCCAACTATGGTATCAGAAAAGCCCAGGCACTGCAAGGTCGATCAGGATGCACAGAAGCAAGAGTGCTGTTTCGCTGCCGAAGGTCAAAAGCAGGTTGGCCACCGCGGTGTTGAAGGTTTTCGCCTTGTCCTGCACGGCCAGAAAAGCGTCAATGTTGCGACGCACCCGTGGCCACATAAACGCCACCAAGAGCACTGGCACCGGCAGCATCCTCAACCCGACGGCCAGCACGATGGCCAGGTAGGCCGCGGCGGGCAGCCATGGGTAAATGGCCAGCGCTCGCTTTTTCCCAAGGTAGTACGGTAGCGTGAAGCGCTGATTGCGCTGATCCTGCTTCAAATCGCAAATGTTGTCTGCGAACATGATGGTGCCGTCAAGAATGACGATCGGCAGCGCCAGAAAAAAGAGCTCCAGCACCAGCGGCACGTTGCCGCTTAACACAAAGCGGCTGCCAGTCAGCGTCAGCATGATTGGCTGAGGCACAATGTTAACGAACACCGCGATGAACACCGCGCCAAAGCCTTCCACGGTACCGGACAGCAGCTCGCCCGAGGGGATGCGCGACAGTGGCACCGGCCCGAAGGTGTAAAAGATCGCGACGAAAATCGCGGCCCCACCGATCAGAAGCAGGCTGAGATTAGTCCGCCAAACCAACACCAAGCCGGCGCCAACCGCGATTGTCAGGAAGAGCCCCATCAAGGCCAAAATGCGATGCGGAGCTAAATGCTCGCGGCCGATAATGTTTTGCGTCTGCCGGTAGTGCTCGTCTTTCGCCTTGTAATAGTCCTGCACGTTGTTAAACCCGGTCACAAATAAGGCAATACTCATCTGGCCGACAAAGTACACCAGCGAATTCACCCAGTTAAACTGGTGAAACCCCCACCAGGCGTACAAGATACCGAACAGGTACGGCAAGAAGCTGCACAGCTTGGCCGGCAGGCGAATCAGCTCGAAGAACAGCGGCCAGGTCAGTGGCCGAAACGATTGGTGTGTGCTCTCCTTCATCGGCTCACCCCCAAACTGGCGACTAGCCCCAGCATCAGCGCCAGGTTTGCGAGCGTCAGGGTGCGCAGGGCCAGGCTGAAGGTGGTGCGCTTGTCCGGGTGCGCGGTGAAGCGGCGTGCATCGCATACCGCAAGCGGCAGCGGCAGCAGGGCCAGCAGCAGCGGCCACGGCAGCAGGCGCAGGGTAACTGCCACTATGACTGCCGCAAAGCCGACCAGCGCCAGAAACGTGTACAGCCAGGCGGCGTACTTTTTGCCCAAGTACATTGGCAGTGTGATGCGGTGGTTGCGCTCATCTTCGGCCAAATCGGACATGTTGTTGGCCAGCATGACATTTGCAATCGTGGCCATCGGGGTCACGCACACCAGCCCCAGGGTCAACAGCGCCAGCCAGTTGCCAGTCAGACTCAGCGTCGGCCAAGCCAGTTTCAGGTTCAGCAGTGCCTGGGCATCGACGTTGATATAAGTGGCGATAAACGGGATCCCCAGCCCCATGGTGAGCCCGGAAAATACCTCCCCCAACGGCAGACGAGACAGCGGCAGCGGCCCGAACGTGTAGAAAATGCCAATGGCAAAGCACACCGCCCCGACCAGCAGCAACAGCCAATCCGTGCGGGCACTCAACACCAGCCCCAGCCCGGCGGCGACGGCCAGCAGCGCAATCACCACCCAGCGCACCAAACCGACCGAAAGTTGGGCAGTGCCAATGATGTTGACCGTGCGGCGGTACTGTTCATCCTTGGCCTTTTGGTAGTCCATCAGGTTGTTCAGGGCCGTGGTCATCATGTCAAACGCCAGCATCGCGACGAAAAACAGCGCCGTGTTCACGCCGTTGAACTGGTGAAAATACACCAGTGCAAACAGCGTGCCGACGCCGAATGGCAAAATGCTGGCGAGCTTGGTGCGAGCTTCAACGAGCGTAAAAAAGTTTTGGACTGACATCAAACTCCCCCAAATCGTTTATTTCAGTGTGGCTAGCTGGTACCCCGAATTCTTTAGCAGTTGAAATTTACCCTTGAGGCCGCTGGAGACGTAAACCTTCTTGTCCTTGGTGATGAAAATGGCCTCGGCATCCTTTTGCTTTTCGATGAAGGCCATGCCGCCGCGCAGGCCCTTGTCAAAGGTCGCAGTGGACAGCGCATCCCCATCGACGGATTTTTTCGTCACGATTGACACGCCCATCAAGTTGTTTTCAAACGGGTAGCCAGTACGCGGGTTCATCAGGTGCGAGTAGTTGTGGCCATCCACCACCAGGTGCCGCTCGTAGATTCCAGAGGTCACGACGGTGATGTTTGCGCCCGGCACTGTGCCAATCGAAGTGCCGCGCGGCTTCTTGGGGTCTTGAATGCCCACCGTCCACGGCCGGTTGGTGGCCTTCGGGCTGTGACCCATGACGAAAATGTTGCCACCCAAGTCGATGATGGCGGTGTTGACGCCATCTTTTTTGAACACCTTGACCACCTCGTCGGTGATGAAGCCCTTGGCAATTCCGCCCAAATCCAGCTGCATGCCTTTTTGCTTCAGGTAAACGGTCTGTTTGCTGGCGTTCAGCACCACATCCTGGTAATGGACCAGCGGCAGCACCCGGTCGATTTCCGCCTGCGCAGGCTTGCGGGCATCGGGAAAACCGATGTGCCACAGGCTGGTCACCGGCCCGATCGCCAGGTCGAATGCGCCGTTAGAGCGTTCACTATAACTTTTGGCGTACTGGATCAGGCGGAACACATCATCGGACACCCTGACCGGTTTTTCGCCGGCCGCGTTGTTGACCGCGTCGACCTCAGAGCCCTTCTGGTTGACGGTGATCTTCTTGGCCAGCGCCCTGACCCGGGCAAACCCATCATCGACCGCGCCGGCCTTGCCCTTGTTGTAGACGCTGAGCGTAACCACAGTGCCCATCAAAAATTCGGTATCCTGATGCGGCGTCTGGATCACGGCGGCGGGTTTTGGCTTGGGCGCCGCTTGCTGTCCGCAGGCGGCAAGCGGCAGGGCCAGCGCCAGCAGGGCGATGAGTGCCTTCACTCTCTTTTTCATATTAATATCCCTTCACGTTTTCTTCTATTATAACGGCCCAGCCATAAAAAAAGCAGCATCCGCGAGGACACTGCTTTCGCGCTTGATTGAAAAATTATTCGGCGTACACGATGTTAGAAACCTTGATTGGTGTCGTGTTGCCGGCCTGAGCGGCGTTGATCAGCTGTTCAGCGTAAAGGATGAAGGTATCGGAACTTTCAGTCGCGCCGGAAACCACATCGACTTCGGCAGGCTTTTGCGTCTTGACCAAGGCAGCGTTGAGCTTTTCGGTGTATTCCTTAGGGCCGACGTTGTTGACCTTCTTCATGCTCTTCTCGTACTCGGCATCTTGAGTCTTGGACTTGCCGTTCTTGTCCACATTGTCGTACTTGCTTTGCGTGATTTTGCCGCCAGAAACGACGATGGAGAAGACAGTACGGTAGCCGTGAGAGTAATTTTCCTGCTCCAGCGTGTAAGTGCCATCCTGCAACTTCGCCGTGTTTTGAACTTCGATCTTCTTGGTGTTGCCCGCCTGCGCGGCCTGAACCAGCTGCTGGGCGTAGTTCTTGAAGGTCAAACTGGAATCGGTGGCACCAGAAACGACGTCAATGGCGTTGGTGTTCGTCCCGTTCTTCTTAAAGGACTTGTTCAGGGCCGGAATGTATTCCTTAGGACCGACACCAGCTTGCTTCTTCATCGTCTTTTCGTATTCGGTGTCCTTGGTCTTGGACTTGCCGTCCTTGTCCACGTAGTCATAGGTGGTCTTGGTGATCTTGCCATCGGCAACGGTCATGCCCATCTCGACTTTGTAACCGTGGTCGTACCCGGTTTCGGCAAGCGTGTAATCCCCATCTTTAAGCGGCGCCCCAGCGGTTTGCTTTTGCGCCTTCGCGCTGGATGAGGACTTCTTGGCCGTCTTGGAGGTCGTCGTCTTGCTGGACGAGGAATCCTTGCTGCTGGAGTTGCTGCCGCAAGCGGCCAGCGTCAAAGCAGAGACTGCGATGATGGAGATGCTTGCCAAAGTCTTAGATAATTTCATTTTCCGATACCCCTTTTGAAAAATATTAGGAACTTTGTGTTACATTTCACACAAACCAAGTGTAAACACCCGAGTGGCAAAAATCAACAAAAGCCGAACATTTATCAGGTCTTTCTCATTTTGTAGGAATTCGTTTCCATTGTCCTTACCCCACCGCTTTCGTTGTCTCTATGAATTAGGCACCACCCTGATGACCTTCGGTAACCGGTTACCAGCCTTGCGCGAATTCATGGACAACAACCGGGTTTTAAATGTATAATTAGCATTGCAATTTAATTGATTTGCGGAATTATTCACATCTAAGGAGTGTTACCCATGGCGCAAAAAAATATCGTCATCGTGGGGGCCGGGTTTGCGGGCGTCTACGCGACGAAACGATTAGCCAAGCATTTTAAGAAAGACAAGGACGTGACGATCACCCTGATCGACCGCCACTCCTACTTCACTTACATGACGGAACTGCACGAAGTCGCCGCCGATCGCGTCCCGGAAGATGCGATCCAGTACGACCTGCAGCGCTTGTTTGCACGGCGCAAGAACGTCAAGCTGGTCACGGACACGGCGACCACCATCGACCGCGAGAAGAAACTGGTCAAGACCAAGCACGGGGCCTACCCATACGACTACGTGATGCTGGGCATCGGCTCACAACCGAATGACTTCGGCACCCCGGGCGTGAAAGATTACGGCTTTACCCTGGGCTCCTGGGAACACGCCATTGCGTTGAAAAAGCATATCCAAGACGTGGTCCGGCGCGGTGCTGAGGAGCACGATCCAGCAAAGCGCAAGGCGTTGCTTTCCATCGTCGTTGTCGGCTCTGGCTTCACCGGGACCGAAACGATCGGTGAACTGCGCGACTGGCGCGACAGCTTGGCCAAGGAAAACAAGCTTGACCCTAGCGAGATCACGTTCACGCTGATGGAAATGGCGCCGACGATCATGAACATGCTCGACCGCTCGGATGCCAACAAAGCGGAGCGCTATTTGCTTAAAAAAGGCGTCAAGGTCATGAAGAACACCGGTGTGGTTGGCGTTCACGAGGATCACGTCGACCTGAAAGACGGCTCGACCTACCCGACTTCAACATTGATTTGGACGGCCGGCGTCAAGGCGACTGACGAAGCTGCCCAGTTCGGCCTCACCCAGGCGCGTGCCGGCCGCATTGTGGTCAACTCGCACATGGAAAGTCAGGATGACCCGGATGTCTACGTCGTGGGGGATGTTTCGTTCTTCGGCGGCAACTCGGATCGCGGCGAGCCGCAAATCGTGCAAGGTGCCGAAGCTGGTGCCAAAACCGCGCTGACCAACATTGAAAGCAAAATGGCCGGCAAGGCCGGCGACTTGGATTACAAGGCATCCTACTCTGGCTTCATGGTGTCTTTGGGTTCCCGCTACGGCGTGGCCAACCTGATGAACATCTTCCATCTCTCCGGGTTCTTCGCGATGCTGATGAAGCACCTGGTCAATATGCTGTACTTCCTGCAGAACTACTCGGGCTATTACTTCTTCCAGTACATGATGCACGAGTTCTTCCGCACCAAGAACGACCGCAACTTGATGCGCGGCCACCTTTCCCGCCAAGGCAATGTGCTCTGGGCGGTTCCGTCCCGCATTTTCCTGGGCCTGATGTGGCTGGTTGATTGCGCTGGCAAGGTCTCAGGCAAAGAGTCCTGGTTCCTCGACAAGCTGCGCCTGCCGTTTGACTGGCTGCAACCGGCGACGACCAGCGGTGCTTCTGCCGCCGGCGCCGACGCCACCTCTGCTGCTAGTGGTGCGGCCAAGGCCGCAGCGCCAGCCGCCAAAACCGTCTTCTCCCTTTCCTACCAGTATGGGAAGGAACCAATGATGGTTTTTGACAAGATGCCAAACTGGATGTACACGATCACCAAAGCGATGATTCCAAACCAAGACGTCGCCTTCTTCATGCAAAAGTCGATGACGATTATTGAGATTCTGATTGGCCTGGCACTGGTTGCTGGCCTGTTCACCTGGCTGAGCGGCGCGGTGTCTGTCGCCTTCACCATCATCTTCTGCCTGAGCGGCATGTTCTACTGGGTCAACATCTGGATGATTCCAATGGCCATTGCCGTGATGAACGGCTCAGGCCGTGCATTCGGCTTAGACAAGTGGGTCGTCCCTTACCTGCAGAAGACCTTCGGCAAGTGGTGGTACGGCACACCAAAGGCGTTGTACGGCAGCGATACGCCTAAATAGGCGACGTTGCCAGGCCTAAGGGTTCTGGGGTAGACTAAGCCTCGGAACCTTTTTATTTGGCGGAGTCGACTGCGGCCGACTCCGTTGCTTTTTGAAAAACTGACAAAGGAGGCAGCTGGTATGACGCACAATAAGTATCTCAAAATGATTCGCCCAGGCGACATCATCATCATTGTGCTTCTGCTGGCCGCCTCCTTCATCCCATATGTGGTCTTTGCCCGCCAGCAGGCCGCCCAGAGCCAACCAGGCAGCGGCCGGACGCTGACCGCCTACGTCACCCACAATGGCAAGCGCGTGTATCAGATTCAGCTCACTGGCCACCACGGCACCAGCCGTTACCACTACCAAGCAGGCAACGAATACAACGACATCGTGACGACCGGCGATCAGATCCAGATCATCGACGCCAATTGTCCAGACCAAGTCTGTGTGAAAAAAGGCAGGATTTCAAAGCCCGGTCAGACCATCGTGTGCCTACCGCACAAACTGCTGGTCGAGATCAAATCCAGCACCGGCGATAGCGGCGGCGGGATGGTGACAGAATGAAGCCGCGCGTGTATCGGCCGGCGCGCACCCGCCAAGTCATTTACATCGCACTACTTTGCGCCCAGGGCGTCATTATTGGCCTGCTGGAGCGAATGATCCCGTTTCCGTTCGCCTTCGCCCCTGGCGCCAAGCTGGGCCTGGCCAACCTGATCACCATCGTGTCGCTGTACACCATGAGCGTGTCTGACAGCTTCTTGCTGATGCTGCTGCGCCTGCTTTTGACCACGCTGCTCGGGGGGACGCTTTCGACCTTCATGTACAGCGGTGCTGGTGCACTGCTGTCGTGGCTGGGGATGCTGCTGATCAAACAGTTGGGTGACAAACGGGTGTCAATGATCGGCATTTCGGCAGCTGGCGGCATTTTGCACAACGTCGGCCAGCTGCTAGTCGCCTGTCTGATCGCCCAAAGCTGGACCGTGATGCTTTACCTGCCAGTGCTGTCGTTCATGGGCATCCTGGCCGGACTGGCGGTCGGCATTGCCGCAAACTTCCTCTTTGAACACATTGACACGCTGAAACGACTGCGCTTTGACCACACCAAAAAAAGGAGTCAATCATGAAGATCCATGCCATGTGGCAGGATTACCCGGCACTTGCCCCCGACCTGACCGCCACGCTTGATTTGATCGATCAAAACATTCATCCCGATAATCCGGCCGTCGCCAAGGCCCTAGTCCAAATGATCAACGCCGGCGGCAAGCTGCTCCGCCCCGCCTACTGCCTGCTGTTCAGTCAGTTCCACGAAACGGATCACGAGAAAATTATCGCCCTGGCTGCGGCCGTCGAGACGCTGCACACGGCCACGTTAATCCACGATGATGTGATCGACAAAGCACCGGTGCGCCGCGGGACAAAGACGATTGCTGCGCAATTTGGCAACGACGTCGCGGTTTACGCCGGTGACTACCTCTTCGTCGTGTGCTTTCAGCTGATTGCCCATTACGCCTCTGACCTGCGCTCAGTTCAACAGGACTCTGCGTCCATGGAACGCATACTCAATGGTGAAATGGCCCAGATGGCGCGGCGCTTCAACGTGGACATGACCATTGCCGACTACACCGAGCAAGTCACAGGTAAAACTGGACAGTTATTTGCGCTGGCGGCCTTCATCGGGGCCTACGAAAGCGGTCAGTCCCTCCACTTTGCCAAAAAATGTGAAGCCATTGGCCTGAACATTGGCATTGCCTTCCAGCTGATGGACGACATTCTGGATTACACCAGTACCGACGCTGCCATGGGCAAACCCGTTCACGAAGACATCCGCCAAGGGGTGTACTCGGCCCCGCTGATTATGGCGATGGCCGACCACCAGGCCGAGTTCGCCCCGCTGTTGAATAAACGTGCCGCAATGACCGACGCGGATGTGACAAGCGTGCTAGACCTGATCACGCGCTATGACGGGGTCTCCAAGGCGCAGGCTTTGGCCGCGCAGTATACCGACAAGGCAGTGGCCGGTCTGACCAGCCTGCCGGATCAACCGGCCCGGGCGACTTTAATTCGCCTGACCAAACAACTGTTGACTCGGCAAAGCTAACGCCAGTCTGAGTCCCTCGCAAGCCAAACACCCCTTCACTGCGATTCAGTAAGATCGCCGTGAAGGGGTGTTTTTGTGTCAGTTCATCTGGGCCGAGAAATATTGGGTCAACTTCAGCTTACTGCGTTCGATGGCTCGCCGATAAGCGCGTCTGGTGGCCGCATCGGAATTTTCCAGCACCATCTGCAGGCCGCGCCGCTCCAGTGGACTCAGCTGCGCCACGTACTCGCCCAGCTGAGAGCGCAGGACCAAGTTATCTTCGATGCGCTGCCCAGAGGCAAAACTGGGCGGCAAAATCGCCCCGGGATTGGCCATGACCATGGCGTTCGTGTCTGCCGACCGCTTCTGGGCTAAATGCTTGCGCAGCAGCGAATGAATGTGTGACAGCAGCACCATCCGGTAAAACGGGCCAAACTTCGAGCCGGCTGTCCCGTCGTAATGCGAGATCGCCTTGAGCATCGCAATTCTGGCTTCTTGCAGCCAGTCGTCACGGGTGTAATCGCGAATGTAATAAGCCGTGATGATCCGCAGCACCATCGGTTTGTACTGATCGAAGACTTGCTTAAACATTTCCGAATCCGTGGCGGCACCGCGGATCATTTCCAACTCCTCAGGTGTCATATCGACGCCTCCCCCTGATTTTTTAAAAGCGGTTTCATTGTATCAAGGCGTTAACTGATTGCCTATAAAACAGGCGTTTGGCAAAGATTGTGAGAAAATGTTGCGCAAGTGTGGGCCCCATCACAACAGACTTTACTGGTTGAATTAGCCAAGTTTGCGAGCGCATTTCACAAAAACATTTTCAATTTTTACATGACCCCTGCGATAAGGTCCCAGTGCGACCAGCCACACAGGGCGTCAGGCTAGGTTTTCACGCGGCGCCATCGCGAGACGGGAACAAGGCATTATTTCTTAACCCGGCTGGCAGCTGTTAAAACGCCGTGCCCAAAGCATTTACATTCATTTTGGGAAGGCTTAAAATGATTTTTATCAGTGCCTACTTAGCTAACTCTTAATATTTTCACATAATATTCAAGTTTCATCGGTAGCCTTGTTTCATCAGGCTTAAGGGGGATACACTCATGGACCAAACGTCCGAGTCGTCCGCGGGAAAACCGCGGTCTTTTCATGTTAACTGGCATAATTTGCTGCCGTGGTTGATTCCAGTCATCCTGATTTTGATCTGGCAGCTGGCCGCAACGGCGGGTTGGGTCAACTCCAAGCTCCTGCCTTCGCCGCTCGCGGTGGTGCAAGACGGTGTACGCCTCTGGCAAACCGGCGAGCTGCCGAAAAACATCAGCATCTCGCTTTACCGCGCCACCACCGGCTTTGTGATTGGGGGCCTGGCCGGCTTTGTTTTGGGCCTCGCCAATGGCTTGTCCAAGATCAGCCGGCTGCTGTTTGATTCCACCATCCAGATGCTGCGCAACATTCCTCATCTGTCCTTGATCCCACTTGTCATCATTCTGCTGGGCATCGGGGAAACAGCCAAAATCTCGCTGGTCACCATCGGCGTCATGTTCCCGATTTACATCAACACCTTCCACGGCATTTCCAGCGTCGATCCCAACCTAATCGAAATGGGCAAGTCGTACGGGTTGACCAAACGTCAGCTGTTCACCAAAATCATTTTTCCTGGGGCCCTGCCGACCATCCTCGTTGGGGTGCGGTACGCCTTAGGGGTGATGTGGACGACATTGATCGTGGCGGAAACCATTTCGTCTAACTCAGGCATTGGCTACATGGCCAGCAACGCCCAGGAATTCATGGACATGGAAACCGTCCTGCTCTGCATCGTGATTTACGCGCTGCTGGGCAAAGTCTCGGATCTGATCGCCAAGGCGCTGGAAGATCTGTGCCTGGACTGGCAAACGAAAGGCGGTGCGGCAAATGACTAAGGCCGTCGTCAAACTTTCTCACATTTACAAACAATACGGCGATAATCATGCGCTGCGCGACGTGTCTTTCGACCTGCAACCCGGCGAGTTTGTCGCCTTGGTCGGGATGTCCGGCGGCGGCAAAAGTACACTGCTGCGCCTGATCGCCCAACTTGAGCAGCCGACCGCAGGCACCATCGAGTACGCCGACGCAAATCTGGTGACCCGCGTGATGTTTCAGGATGGCCGCCTGCTGCCCTGGATGACCACGCTGAACAACGTGTCATTCGCGGCCCATGACGCCAAAGTCCAGGTCCGGGCGAAAAAAACGCTCGCAGCGGTCGGCTTGGCTGGCTTTGAAGAGACCTACCCCACCGAACTGTCCGGTGGCCAAAAGCAGCGCCTGGCGCTGGCCCGTGCACTGATGGCGGATCCGGAGCTGCTGCTGCTCGACGAACCGCTTGGCGCCTTGGACGCCCTGACGCGCCGCAACATGCAGAGTTTCATCACCAAAATCTGCGACGCCAGTCACTTGACCACCCTGCTCATCACCCATGACGTTGACGAGGCGGCCCGTATGGCCAACCGCGTCATCGTGGTCAAAAACGGTCGTGCCGTGTTCGAAACGCCCGGCGCCAAGGGTGAAAGTCCGGAAACCGTGGCCCGCGTGGCCGACAAAGTGCTCAGGGTGATTCTGGCCCCCGACGATGAGACAGACGAGGCAAAGGAAGGTGAACGGCTTGGCTGAAACGGCCCCTAAGAAAAAACGCAAATACCTGTACGAAGTTGATATCATGCGCATCATTTTCATCTTCGGGGTCTTGCTCAACCACACGACGACCGCCTTTACCCACGCGATGACCGATGCGAACGGCTGGGCGCACATGTCGCTGCTTGCGACCCACTTGCTGATCCACTTCACGCGAATGGGCTTCATGTTCATCACCGGGCTCGTGCTGACGCTCAACTACTACCACCGCAACGACTGGCCAACGTTTTTTAAAAAACGTTTCGCCGGCTCCGGCTGGCCATACCTGCTGTGGAACATCATCCTGCTGGTCGCCAGCTGTCTGCTCGGTCTGCCGCCATTTACCTGGCAGACCTTCTGGCCGACATTGACCTCAGCCATTCTGCACGGCGACCAGTTCTATCTGTACTACATTGTGGTTACCTTGCAGTTATATGTCCTGTTCCCCTTCATGGTGCTGCTGTTTAAGAAGGTCAAAAACCACAACGCGATTCTCGCCGTTTCAGCACTGCTGCAGCTGGCCATCGTCACCTTCATCAAGTACCGCTACCAGTTCATGGACCGCTCAAACCTGCCATGGTGGATTGCCTCCTATGGCATCAACGTTTTCACGTATCAGTTCTACTTCATCTTCGGGACGTATGTCTCCCTGCACTACAACGCCGTACTCGCGTGGCTGCGCAAGTGGCACCGCTGGGTCATCGGCATCACCATCGCCATGTCCTTTGGCACGGTGCCGTACTACTTCTGGAATCGCAACGTGCTGGGGTTTGCACACAGCTATGCCGTGTCACCGCACCAACCCTACATGTTTGTTTACGACACCTTCATGATCTTAACGGTGTTCTTCATCGGGTTGAAGTATGCGGACTGGCGCAGGCATGGCATTCCCAAGGGCGTTGAAACCTTCGTCAAAAATGGCTCAAAAGTCTCCTTTGGGATCTATCTGGATCAAACCATTGGCCTGACGATCCTGGGTTATTTGATGCCGTTCCTACACCTCCCTGATTGGGGGTATCTGGTCTTGATCCCGGTCGGCTACGCGCTGGTGCTGGGCATTTCCTTCGCCCTGGCCTGGTTCTTCTACAAGGTGCCGCCGTTTGGTATCCTGATTGGCCGGCCGCAGTGGCACATTTTGAAAAAGAATCGCAAACCTAAAGGAGCAATCGCAAAATGACTCGTGTCAATGACTTACTCGCACAGCAAACTCAGCGCCATGCCAAGGACCCAATCCTGAAGGACCTCTCCTTAGCCCGCTGGTTCACCGGTGCGGACTTGGATCAGGATGTTCAAACACTGCAGCAGGCCTGGCTGGCTGCCGGCCTGGGCCGCGGCGACGTGCTGACCGTATCGCTGGCCAACTCGGCTGCTTATTTCACCATCGATCAAGCCGCCTGGCAACAAGGCATCGCCGTGCACCCTTTGTCACCGACCACCCCAGTGTCTGAGCTGGTGGCCGACCAAACCAGCCACGACTATCAGGCCATGCTCGTTGAACCGGCCATGGCCGAGCAGCTGCACGGCGCGCGCTATCGCAAAACGGCGCTGTCGCTGCTGACTTTTCCCAGCTTAGTGCTGATCACCCTGCCCGCGGAACTGCAGGACGAACCGGACCACAGTGCGCCAAGTGAGGAAGACATCGCCCTGATCATGTCGACTTCCGGCACCACCGGCAAGCCGAAGCGCGTCGGCCTGTCGCAGCGTATTGTGTACAACGCCGCGAGCCACGACGCGCCAAGCAACCGGATGAGCAATCATTCCGTGGCGTTGATCACCATGCCGCTGTTTCACATCAACTCACAGGTGATGGTCGGCCTGGCGATGCGTTACGCCGATGCCAAAATTGTCGTCGTCCCTAAATTTTCTGCCTCGCGTTACTGGGGCTGGATGGCCCAGGACGGCGTGACCTGGACGGCGGTCGTACCGACCATGATCTCGATTTTGCTGCTCAACGACAAGGCTAACGCGGCCTACCAGAAGCTGAAAGACCAGGTGAAGCTCGAATTTGTGCGCTGCTCCTCGTTCGCGCTGCCTGAAGATCAGCTGGTGGAGTTCCAAAACCGCTTCAACACGCGCATTATTGAGGGCTACGGCATGACCGAGGCCTCCAGTCAGTGCACCATCAACCCGTTTGACGCGCCGAAAATTGGCTCAGCCGGCAAGCCGGTCGGCACCGACGTCGCGATCCACCACGCCGATGGCAGCTTTTCTGCCGCTCCGGGCACGGTGGGCGAAATCGCGATTCGCGGTGATCACGTCATCGATGCTTACCTTGATCCGCACCCGGACTCATTCACAGGCGGCTGGTTCTTGACCGGTGATCTGGGTGAGTTCGACGAAGATGGTTACCTGTTCGTCAAGGGCCGCACCAAGGAAATCATTTCCCACGGTGGTGAAAAAGTCGCTCCTGCACATGTCGAAAACGTCCTCGATGAACTGGACTTCATCGCCCAGCTCTGCGTCATCGGGACCCCGGACAAGCTTTACGGCGAAGAAGTGACCGCAGTCGTGGTCTCCACCACGCCTGGCGCCAATGAAGACGCTCAGCGCAAGGCTCTGCTTGAATACGGGCGCACTCACTTGGCCAAGTTTGAGGCCCCGACGCGGGTCATTTTCCTAGACGATTTTCCCCGCAACCAAACCGGCAAGGTCCTGCGCCCACAGCTGAAGCAATGGATCGCGGAGGGACAACATGAAATCTAAACGCCTCAAACTCAGCGTCCTGCTGGTCCTGCTGGCGGCGTGGCTGGCCATCGCCGGCTACGGCTACACGCAGACCCGGCCCAGCAGCAGCGAGAAGAACCAGCTCACGCGCGTGGTGATCGGCTATCAAAAGGCTGATCCGGCAGACATTTCGCGCCAGCATGGCCAGCTGGTCAAAAAAATGAAGAAGGCTGGCTACCAGGTCGTCTTCAAAGAATTCCAAGATGGCGCCGCCCTGATGACCGCCTTGAAGTCCGGCAACATCAACTACGCGCGCCTTGGTGACACGCCGCCGGTTGTCAACCAGGCCAACGGGCTTGACCTCGTCTACATCGGCGCTGGAGCATCCAAGGAGTACGGCACCGGGGTCCTGGTCAAGAAGAACAGCGGCATCAATTCACTGGCTGATCTCAAGGGCAAGCGTATCGCCTACGCCAAGGGAACAGCCGCTCAGTTTGCCATCATCCAGACCCTGGCCAAAGCCGGCCTGTCGCTGAACGACGTCAAGCTCGTCAACATGGATCAAGGCGCGGCCTCAGTGGCCTTTGCCAAGGGCAGTGTCGACGCCTGGGTCACCTGGGATCCCTACACCGCCACCGCGCAGGTCCAGCAAAACGCCAAGCTTTTGACCAACGCCAAGGGCCTGGCGAAAAACCGCGACTTTGTGGTGTCAACGCGCAGTTATGCCACCAAGCACACGGCCATCTCGAAGGACTTGATCAAGTACATGGGGCAAGATATGACCTGGGCCCGCACCCACCACACCCAGCTGATCAATATGCTGAGCAAAACGCTCAAGCTCTCCAAGGCAATCATCAAGCTTGACGTGGAGCGCCGCACCTACTCCATGACGCCGGTCACCGACGCCATCGTCCAGGAGCAGCAGAAGATTGCCGATGTCTTTTATGAACAAGGCCTGATCAAAAAGAAGATTCAGGTCAAAGACGCGCTACTGAAATAACGCCCGCAAAATTGAAGCAAAATGACGGCGCCTCGCGATTGCGAGGCGCCGTCATTTTTACTTGTGTCCATTCTTTTTGTCCTCGGCCTCACGGCGCGTCAGTTTGCGCCGGGCGTGGTCGAGTTTTTTCAACTGGTCTTTGCTCCAGATTTGGTTACGCTTGGGCTCACGCATGATAAACGGATCCGTGGAATGATTGAATTCGCGCTCTGACCGTTTAATCTCCTGATAAAACTCGCGCGACGAGATTCGCAGCGCCCCGCGAGAAAACACCGTCCATTGCTCCGCCTGATCGGAGGTCACGACAGACAGCTGCACCAACGGCCCGTTTAGGTCGTTAGCCAGCCGCTCGATATAGGAATCGGCGGTTTCATCCTGCTGGGTGAACACCACTTTGAGGTTCCATTTCGAGTAGTTCTCGCCGATGCCAGGCACGTACATCGCGTCAAACACCACAATCATGTCCGCATTTTCGTGGGCGCGGTATTCCGCCAGAATGTCCAGCAGCCGGTCCCGGGCGGCGGCAAAGTGACCGGTGGCCTTAAGCTTGGCCAGCTCAGGCCAGTTGCCGATCACGTTGTAACCGTCCACGAGCAGCAGGTGCCGGCGCATCTACTTGCCTCCGCGGCTGGTGAAGCCTTGATACATCAAGATCCCGGCCGCCACCGAGGCGTTCAGGCTCTGCACATGACCCACCATCGGAATGGTCAAGGTCGCGTCCATCAGCTTCGCCAGACCGGGGCTGATGCCCTTGCCTTCGTTGCCGATGACCAAGGCGACCTTACCCTTGGCGTTCCACTGGCGAAAGTCCTGGCCGTCCATCGCGGTGCCGAAGATCCACAGCCCCCGCTCCTTGAGCGTTTTGATGGTCTGCGCCAGGTTGGTAACCCGGGCGACTGGAACATGCTCGATCGCACCAGTCGAGACCTTCGCGACCGTGCTGGTCAGGCCGACTGCGCGGTGCTTGGGGATAATGATGCCGTCGACCCCGACCGCGTCGGCCGTGCGCAAGATCGAGCCTAGGTTTTGCGGATCCTCCAGATTATCGAGGATCACGAAAAACGGATCATGGCCGGCTGCGTGGTCAAACAGGTCATCAATGGTCACATAGGCATACGGGGCCATGGCGACCATCACACCTTGGTGATTGCCGCCGTCTGTCAGCAGGTCCAGCTTGACCTTGGGCACCTGCGAAACGAGGATTTTTTGCTTTTTCGCCTTGTCAACAATCACCCGCACGGGATCGGAGTTGAGATCCTTTTGCACGAATAGCTTGTTGATCGTTTTGTTCGACCCTTCGCGCAGGGCTTCTTCAACGGCGTGGCGGCCGAAGACAAACTCGTCCTGGTGCGTCTCATCCGTCGGTTGGTCGCGGCGCGGATCATTTTTCCGCGGGTTTGATTTGGCCATGGCCAGTGCCTCCTTCTTCTACGTAATCAATGCCCCAAAGCGCCAGCTGCTCGATCCGCTCATCCTGGTCCGTCAGCTTCAGGTAGCCGAACAGCGCCTCAAAGCCGGTCGAAATGCGGTAAGTCACCACATCGGTGTGCTTGGCGTGGGTGTAACTTTTGGCGTTGCGGCCGCGCTTGTAGTAGTCCCATTCGGTCTCAGACAGCAGCGATTGGCGCTCCATGCCGTCAATCAGCTTTGCCTGGGCCTTCGCCGACACAAACGACTTGGCCGCCTTTTGCAGCTGGTTCGGCCGCACTAAACCGCGGTCCAGCAGATGCTGGCGCACGTAGACTTCCCACACGGCATCTCCCAGGTAAGCTAAGGCGATCCCGTTCAATTGTTTTGCATCTGCGCTCATTTGCGGCGCCACCTCGTTCCTTGTGCGGTATCTTCCAGTACAATCCCCTGTGCCTGCAGCTCATCACGGATCTGGTCGCTTTTGGCAAAATCCTTGGCGGCGCGCGCGGCGTTGCGGGCGGCGATCAACGCCTCGACGTCGGCGTCCAGCAGTTCTTCCTTGAAGGTCACGCCAAAAATGACAAGCCAAGCGGCCTGCTTGGTCAGCATGCGCTGCAGGGTCGCAGCCGCCACAGTCGGCGCAGCGGCGGTTTCATTCATCAGCTTGGCCAGCTCGTACACGACGGCAAGACCATTTTGCACGTTGATGTCATCGTCCATGGCGGCAAGAAAATCAGCCTCCAGCGCATCCAGCTTGGCCTCTAGTGCCGAATCGGTGCCAGCAGCCGCGTCTTTAAGCCGGTAGCTGATGGCGTCGCGGGCGATCTTGAGGCGTTCCAAGTTGCGCCCAGCTTCCTTCAGGCCGGCCTCGGAGTAGCGAATCGGCCGGCGATACTGGGTCGATGCCATCAAAAAGCGCAGCACCTGCGGGTCAACCGTCTTCACAATGTCGTGCACCGTGATGAAGTTGCCCAGCGACTTGCTCATTTTCTCGTCGTCTTCGCCGATGGTGACAAAGCCGTTGTGCAGCCAGTAGTTGACAAACTTCTGACCGGTTTCGGCCTCGCTTTGGGCGATCTCGTTTTCGTGGTGGGGAAATTCCAGGTCCTGGCCGCCGCCGTGAATATCAATGGTCTTGCCCAGAAGTGTCGTGGACATGACTGAGCACTCAATGTGCCAACCGGGCCGCCCGGCGCCCCATGGGGAGTCCCAGGAGATCTCACCGGGTTTTGCCGCTTTCCACAAGGCAAAATCAATTGGATCCTCCTTGCGGGCGGTTTCGGCGTCGGCCACGTGCTGCGAAGCGCCTTGCTCTAGCTCGTCAACGTTCTTGTTTGATAACTCGCCGTAATGGGCAAACTTGCGGGCGCGGTAGTATACGTCGCCATCGGCCTCGTAGGCGTAGCCCTTTTTGATCAGATCAGCGACAAACGTGATGATCTCCGGGATCATTTCACTGGCGCGCGGGTGCGCCGTGGCTGGCTCAATGTTCAACTTGGCTGTGTCTTCCATGTACGCGTCAATGAAGCGCTGAGCAAGCGCTAGCGGCGCCTCGCCGGTTTCGTGTGCCGCATTGATGATTTTGTCGTCAACATCGGTGAAGTTCGAGACGTAATCCACCTTGTAGCCGCGATATTCAAAGTACCGACGAATCGTATCGAACGCAATTGCGCTTCTGGCGTTGCCGATATGAATGTAGTTGTACACCGTGGGGCCACAGACGTACATCTTGATTTCCCCAGGGACGAGCGGCTTAAACGGCTCTTTTTGCCGCGTCAATGTGTTGTATAGCTGAAGCATAAAATGGCCCCTTTCTTAGATGTGCCAAGGCAAGCTCTGCTAGCTCACCCGCTTGCCCTCGCAGCCTTCTTAGTTGCGCTCAGGCAAGCAACGCGAGCTGTTCTAGCAACGGTCAGCGGTTCGCCTGCCTTACAGACAAACCGCTGACCTAGGCTAGCCCACTCGCTAAACTCGCTTGCCTTCGCAGCCTTCTTTATTCTACGCGATAACGTCTGGGGTTACTAGCTTGCCGCCAGCGCCTGCAGGAAGACTTTGCCGTACTTTTTCAGTTTGGCCTCGCCCACGCCTTTGACGTTGAGCATTTGCGCCTCGTCTTGCGGCTGCAATAGCGCCAGTTGGCGCAGCGTGTCGTCGGAGAAAATGACGTAAGGCGGCACGTTTTGCTTTTGTGCGAGCTCATAGCGCAGTGAGCGCAGCTTCTGGAACAGCTCGTCATCCACCGCCACGCTGGCGTGAGCTTTGACGGCCTGCTTGCGTGAGACCTTAGCCGCCCCGCGCAGCACGTCCGCGCCCAGCTGGGTGACGCCCAATGTCGGGTACTGCCCGCCTTGCGCTTCCAGGTAGCCGCCGGCGGTCAGAAAATCGATAAAGCTGCTGATGTCCTTCTTGCGCATACTCGCCATCAGCCCGTAAGTGGACAATTCCGCAAAGCCAAACTGGCGGATGCGCTGATTGTTGGACCCGGCCAGCACATCGGCAACCATGCCCTTGCCAAAACGGCCATGCAGCCGCACCACGCAGGACAAGACCTTCTGTGCGGACTCGGTGACGTCCACCGCCTCGCGCGTGTCCAGGCAGTTTGAGCAGCGCCCGCACGGTTCGGAGGTTTGCCCGAAGTACCGCAGAATGAACTGCTGCAGGCAGTCGCCCGTATTGGCGTATTGGTTCATCACCTGCAACTTGCGATACTCGTTTTGCTTGTAGTCCTCATCACCGTCGCTTTGATCGATGAAAAAGCGGCGGATGCCCAAGTCGTTCGGCGCATACAGCAGGATGGCCTCGGAATCGAGCCCGTCACGCCCTGCCCGGCCGGCTTCCTGATAATAGGATTCCAGGTCGCCCGGCACCTGCGCGTGGATCACAAAGCGCACATTGCTCTTGTCGATGCCCATCCCAAACGCATTGGTCGCGACCATCACCAGCTTGCGGTCAAACAGAAAGTCCTCCTGGTTGGCATTGCGCTCAACTTCCGGCATTCCTGCGTGGTACTTGGCCACGCTAACCCCGTGGCGGTCAAGCAGCCCAAACAGCCGCTCGACTTCTTTGCGGGTGGCGCAGTACACGATGCCGCTTTGATCCTGGTTTAACTTCAGATAGTCGAGCAGGTAAGCGTCCTTATCCTGGCCCTTGACTACCTGAAAGCTGAGGTTGGGCCGGGCAAACCCGGTATTGATGAAACCGGCCTGCGGAATGCTGAGGCGCTGGCCAATGTCGTCGGCCACCCGGGTGGTCGCCGTCGCAGTCAGGGCGATCACCGTTGGGTGCGATGGCAGCTCCCGGGCACTGCGTGTCAGCTCCAGGTAACTGGGACGAAAATCGTGGCCCCACTGCGAAATGCAGTGCGCCTCGTCAACCGCCAGCAGGTCGATGCGCAAATCACCCAGCTCCTGCAAAAAGCCGCCGAGCTCTAGCCGCTCAGGCGCGACATACAGCAGCTTGTACTCGCCGCGGGCCGACAGGTCCAGCCGGTGCTCGGCCTCGCGGGAATCAACAGTTGAGTTGATGTAGGTCGCCGGGATCCCGTTGGCGTTCAGCGCGTCGACTTGGTCCTTCATCAGCGCGATGAGCGGCGACACCACGACCGTCAGCCCGGCCTGCAGCAGCGCCGGAATCTGGTAACACAGCGACTTGCCACCACCGGTTGGCATGATCACCAGCGTGTTTTCGTGATTCAGCACGCGCTGGATCGCCTGGTCTTGCCCAGGCCGAAAGTCGTCGTAGCCGAATTTTTCTTTTAGAATGCTTTGCGGAGTTGCCGCTGCCATGGTCCATCCCCCTGTTCGTATCCAACCATTTTACCCGTGAAAAGCAGCCCTGTACACCTGACAGATTTCGTGGTTGCACGCAAAAACCGCTCACCGATAGGCAAGCGGCCAAGCAAAAACTATTTTTCCAGCGCGTTGATGACGTAATCCATGTTGGCGAGAACTTTCTCGCGGCCCATCAACTCGATGGTCTCAGCCAGTTGCGGCCCGTGCATCTCGCGCGTGGTAGCAATGCGAACTGGCATGTACAACTTGCGGCCCTTCACGCCGGTCTCAAGCCGCACCTGGTAAACGGCCTGGTTGATGTAGTATGCAGAGAAGGTCGGCAAAGCGCGCAGCTTCTCTTGCGTGAGCTTGAGCACAGTCAGCGCATTGTCGTCGGCCAGCTCCTTCATGTCGGTTTCATCCAAGTCCTTCGGCTGTTCGAAGAAGATGGTGGCCAAGTCGCTGATCTGCCCAGTGTAGCTCATTTGCGGGATGTACAGGGAAATCAGCTGGCGGGCCCACTCAATGGTCGAGGGATCCGGATCCTTGGCAATCCGGCCGGCCTCGATCAGGTTGTCCACGGCCAGCGCGGTCAGCTCGTTGGGATCGGTTTTTTTGATGTACTGGTTGTTGACCCATTCGAGCTTCTTTTGGTCAAAGCGCGCCGGTGACTTGCTCAGGCGCGTTTCGTCAAAGAGCTTGATGAACTCCTTGCGGGTGAAAATCTCGTCTTCGCCCTTCGGGGACCAGCCCAGCAGCGTGATGAAGTTAAACATCGCGTCTGGCAGATAGCCGAGCTCCTTGTACTGCTCGATGAACTGCAGCACGGACTCGTCGCGCTTAGACAGCTTCTTGCCCGTGGCCCCGTTGATGATCAGGGTCATGTGACCGAAGACCGGCGGCTCCCAGCCAAAGGCCTCGTAAATCGCCATTTGCTTTGGGGTATTGGCGATGTGGTCATCCCCGCGCAGGACGTGGGAAATCTGCATCAGGTGATCATCGATGACCACGGCAAAGTTGTAAGTCGGCATCCCGTCGGCTTTTTCAATGACGAAGTCGCCGCCGATGGTGTTGCCATCAATGGAGATGTCGCCTTTAACGATGTCGTTCCACTCATACGTGTGATCGGCTGGAATGTGGAAGCGAATGACCGGTTTCAGCCCCTTGGCCTTGGCCTCGGCGATCTTGGCCTGCTTCTGGTCTTCAGTCAGGCCCTCATACTCGTAGACATAATGCGGGGCTTCGTGGGCAGCCTTTTGCGCGTCGCGGTCGGCCTGCAGCTCTTCTTCAGTCTTGTAGGACTCGTAAGCGTCCCCTTTGGCCACCAGTTCTTGGATGTACTTGTGATAAATGTCCTTGCGTTCAGACTGGCGGTACGGGCCAAAGTCGCCGCCCTTGTCAGGGCCTTCATCCCAGTCGATCCCGAGCCAGTGCAGGTTATCGATCTGGCTTTTTTCACCATCTGCAATGTTGCGCTTGGTGTCGGTGTCTTCGATCCGCAGCACCATCGTCCCGTTGTAGTGACGGGCAAACAGGTAGTTGAACAGCGCCGTGCGGGCGTTGCCGATGTGCAAGTGGCCGGTTGGACTTGGTGCGTAACGCACCCGAATTGGTCGATCTGACAAAATATGATGCCTCCATTTTTTGTGTGTCGTGTACCCGTCCCGGGTTTGCGCCCAGAACATGCATTGCTAGTGTACCACAAGGCGCTTGGCCTTTCATTTCTCCAAAATAAAAAGCCCGCGTTTTCAGCGGACTTTCCGGTTACTTTTTGGCTTTACCAGGCTTGCTAGTCGGCTTTTGCTCGTGCTTTTCATCCTCGGCTTTCAGTGACTGCTGCTGATGCGCCGGTTTAGCGAAAATCATGCGGCCCGCGGCAGTTTGAATCGCAGACGTCACGATGACCTCCAGCGGCTTGTTCATGAAGTACTGGCCGTCTTCAACCACGACCATCGTGCCGTCCTCGAGGTACGCGACCCCTTGCTGACGCTCGGTCCCAGACTTGATGACGGTGACGGTCATGCCTTCGCCAGGGATCAGGTCCGGCTTCAAGGCGTTGGCCAGCTCGTTAATGTTGAACACCGGCACGTTCTGAAACTGGGCGACCTTGTTCAGGTTGAAGTCGTTGGTGACGACCACCCCGTCCAGCATTTTCGCCAGCTTCAGGAGCTTGGAGTCGACCTCGGTCATGTCCTCGAAGTCGCCGTCGTACATTTCGACGTTGATTTCCGGGTCCTCTTTCATCGAGTTAATGATATCCAGGCCGCGCCGCCCGCGGCCGCGCTTCAAGGCGTCTGCCGAGTCAGAAATCAGCTGCAGCTCATGGACCACAAAGGTCGGGACTAGGAGCGTACCTTCCAGAAAACCGGTCTTGGCGATTGCCTGCACTCGGCCGTCAATAATGACTGACGTGTCCAGCAGCTTGTATTTGTGGAAGTTTTCGCCAGCCTTGCGATCCAGCACTGACTGGCCGCCGTCCTCTGGCTTTTTATCCCGGTTGCGCACCCCAAACAGGCGACGCCACTCCTCGCGGCGCGTGGTGCCGATGCGGAACCCGAAGTAGCCGAACACCAGCATCAAAATCAGCGGCAGAATAGTGCCTAAAGGCCCAGGAAGTCTGGAAAAGAAAATCGAAATAATGGCTGCAAACACGAGGCCAATGATGGTACCCAAACTGCCAAACAACAGGAACGATGGTGACTTTGCGTTCATGGCCTTTTCGACCTGGTCAAGCTTGCGGATGATCCAGCCGGAAAGCAGTTCCGAAAGCATCAAGAAAACCACAATGCCGATCAGGCTGTCGACGATGACGTTGTTCAGCCACGTGGTTTGGTCGAGCTTTAACAGCGCCCAAAATAGCGGCATAACGCTTGCCCCAACGCCGATCCCAATTAACGCAAACAAAATGTTGATTACACGTTTTTTCATCTCGTTCCTCCTTTCCAAGTTATTTTACAAAGACTCGGTCCAGCGCTTCGGACACGCTGGCCACGCCAATCACTTTAATTGTATCACGTGCCGGCAGCCCCTGCAGATTATTCTTTGGAATAAAAATCCGTTTGAACCCGAGTTTGGCTGCTTCCTTGATTCGGTCCTCGATCCGATTAACCCGGCGCACTTCGCCGGTCAGCCCAACCTCGCCGACAAAACAATCGGTCGGGGAAATCTCCGAGTCGCGGTACGAGCTGGCGATTGCCATCGCCATGGCCAAGTCGATAGCCGGTTCGTCCAGCCGGACCCCACCGGTCGCCTTCAGGTAAGCGTCCTGGTTTTGCAGCATCAGGTTGGCTCGCTTTTCCAGCACCGCAATGATCAACGACACGCGGTTGTGGTCAAGGCCACTGCTTGTCCGCTTGGCGTTGCCGTACATGGTGGGCGTCATCAACGCCTGGATTTCGACCAATATCGGGCGGGTTCCTTCCATCGACACGACCACCGCAGAGCCGGTGGCGTTTGGCAGCCGCTCGTCCAAGAATAATTCCGACGGGTTGGCCACCTCTGCCAGGCCGTCCTGGTGCATTTCGAAAATGCCAATCTCGTTGGTCGAGCCATAACGGTTCTTGACCGAGCGAATCATCCGGTACGTGTGGTGCATGTCCCCTTCAAAGTACAAGACGGTGTCCACCATGTGTTCGAGAATCTTTGGGCCGGCGATGGCGCCTTCCTTGGTGACATGGCCAACAATGAAAATCGTGATCTGCTCCGTCTTGGCAATCTTCATCAGCTCGGCCGTCACCTCGCGGATCTGGCTGACCGACCCGACCGCCGAGCTCATTTCCGGCACGTTCATGGTCTGCACTGAGTCGATGACGACGTAATCCGGGTGCATGTCGTCTATTGCCTGGGAAATACTCGGCATGTCGGTTTCCGGGTACAGGTACATGCCGGAATCGCCGACGCCCAGCCGGGTCGCCCTCATTTTGATTTGGGCGGCGCTTTCCTCCCCTGACACGTACAGCACTTTGGCGCCCTTGCTGGCAAGGCGGCCGGAGACCTGCGTCAGCAGCGTGGACTTGCCGATGCCGGGATCGCCACCAATCAGGATCAATGACCCGGGCACGATGCCGCCGCCGAGGACCCGGTCAAGCTCGCCAAGGTCCGTCGAGGTGCGCGGCTCGCGCTCCATGGAGACCTTGCTCATCAGCATCGGCTTGACCTGGCCGCCAGCGCTGGTGTGGCGCGGGGCCGGCGTCGCCTTGGCCGGGGCCGCGCTTTGGGTTTCTTCCACTAAAGAGTTCCAGGCCCCGCAGTTCGGGCAGCGGCCGAGAAACGTGGCCGAGATGTAACCGCAGTTCTGGCACACGTATTGCGTTTTGGTTTTGGCCATAGGCCGCCTTCTTTCTGTGCTTTAACGCCCGGTCGAACCGAATCCCGCGGTCCGCTTGGCACCGGTGCCGTTGTCTCCATCCGCCAGCAGGTACGGCATGAAGATGCCCTGACCAATCCGCTCGCCTTGTTCGATCACGACGTCGCGCGGGGAAAAATTCACCATCTGGATAAAAATTTCGCCTTCGTTAGCCGGATTCCCGTAGTAGTCCGCGTCGATCACGCCGATGCCGTTGGGAATCACCAAGCCGCGCTTGAGCGGGTTGCTGGAGCGGTTGGCCAACACCAGCACTTCATTGGGCTGCATGTAGGCCTTGACGCCAGTCGGCACCAGCAAGGGCTTCAGGATCTTGCTGGCGCGCTGCAGGTCGCCGTCAGTCAGGGGGTGTTCGTTTTTGATCAGCCGGAACAGGCGAATGAAGTCATACCGCCAGATGCTTTTCAGGACAAAGTCTTCCCGGGCAAAAAAATCGTAGCCCGCCGCGTTTTTGGTCTGCCGCTCGGGCAGCTTGACGCCGGCATTTCGATAGGCGGAAACAATCTCAAATCCTCGCGTGCGCATAGTAACCTCCATTTTGTTGAACGTGTTCTTATCATAACACCTTGGGCGTTAGCCGCCGACGTTAAAGCGGTTTCTTGGCTTAATCCTAACGAATTGCTATAATTAAGCGAAGACGAGAGGAGTGACAACATGGCTTTTGAACACGAACCAGGCCGCTATTTCATGAATGACGAAACTGGTAAGCTGATCGCTGAAGTCACCTATCAGGCCATTGATGACGGCCAAAACCTGGTCATCGACCACACCTTTGTCGATCCCGTGCTGCGCGGCCAGGGCATTGCCGGCAAACTGGTCCGCGCGGTCGTCGACGAAGCGCGCGCAACCGGCAAACAAATTGAGCCCCTTTGCACCTTTGCCCGCCACGAATTTGACACCAAGCCTGAGTACGCAGACGTGCTTCGGCCCACTCCAAGCGAATAGATCTGGACCGGCCACCGCGGTGGTCGGTTTTTTCTTGGCCCCACGGGTTCAATCTGTGAGGTGGTTATGCTAAAATGTGGAAGTCTGTTAATATTTCATCATTTTCTAATGAAAAAGGAGTGAAGTGCATATGTCAAAGGCAGTTACTGCTGAAGACCTCGCAAAGTACCAACAGGATCTCGAAAAGGCCCCCGCTTCCGCCGCGATTCAAAAGGCGGTCATGAACAATGGGGTGCTGAAGAGTGCCGAGAACACTGAAAGCCAAACCACGATGACTCAGACCTTCTCCATCGATTTGAGCACCGGCAAGGTTGCCGACCAGAAGCAGTCCGGCCGCTGCTGGATGTTTGCCGCGCTGAACACCATGCGCCACAGCATTCAAAAGCAGTTTAAGATCAAGGACTTCGAACTTTCCCAGAATTACACATTCTTCTGGGACAAGTTCGAAAAATCCAACTACTTCTATGAAAATGTCATCAAGACCGCAGATCAAGACATCGATTCACGCAAGGTGGCCTGGCTGATGGCCAACCCTCAAGGCGATGGCGGCCAGTGGGACATGCTGACGGCCCTCATCGACAAGTACGGGATCGTGCCGAAGTCTGTGATGCCTGAAACGTACTCCTCCAGCAAGTCCAACGAAATGAATTCGGTGCTCAACCTGAAGCTGCGCAAAGACGCTGTCACCCTTCGCAAGCTGGTTGCAGATAAAGCTTCAGAGGCCGACATCGAATCAGCCAAGGACAAGATGTTGTCCGAAGACTACCGGATCCTGGCTTACACGCTGGGCGTGCCGCCGACCAAGTTCGATTTCGAGTACCGCGACGATGACAAGAACTACCACATCGACCGCGACTTGACCCCGAAGGCCTTCTTCGCCAAGTACGTTGGCTGGGACACCGACGCTTACCAGTCCCTGATCAATGGCCCGACTGCCGACAAGCCGTTTAACCACCTGTACACCGTCGAGATGCTCGGCAATGTGGTCGGCGGCCGTGAAGTGCGTCACTTTAACGTCACCTCTGAAGAGATGAAGCGGCTGGCCATCAAACAGCTTGAAGCCGGCGAAACAGTCTGGTTCGGCTCTGATGTCGGCAAGTCTTCCGATAGCAAACTTGGTATCATGGATCCAAAGCTGTACGACAAGAACGCCCTGTTCAACACGAGCTTTGACATGACCAAAGCAGAGCGCCTGGACTACGGCGAAAGCTTGATGACCCACGCGATGGTCCTGACTGGCGTTGACATCGTTGACGGCAAGCCAACCAAGTGGAAGGTCGAAAACTCCTGGGGCGAAAAGGCCGGCCAAAATGGCTACTTTGTCGCTTCCGATGAGTGGTTCTCCGAATTTGTTTACCAAGTCGTCGTGAACAAGAAGTACCTGTCCGCCGACGAGCAGACGACAATCAAGGCTGAATACGATAACCCAACCGTCCTGAAGCCATGGGATCCAATGGGTGCGCTGGCTTCCAAGTAAGCCTTAGCCATCAAAAAGCTGCAAGCACATCGCGTGCTTGCAGCTTTTCTTTACCTCAAAATCGCTTAAACCGGCAAAATGTCCTTGCTGACAATGCCGAGCCGTTCATCCATGGTGTACACGATCGGCTGCGCGTTTGCGACCTCGACCTGATCGATCCCAGCGTCTGAGATTTGCTCCAGGTACTTGATCAAGGCTCGCAGCGTCGACCCATGGGCGACCACCAGCTGGTTTTTCCCCGCCAGCAACCGGGGCGCAATTTCATCCAGCCAGTATGGAATTAATCGGCGCTCGGCGTCCTGCAGGCTTTCGCCGCGCGGAATGATCGTCACCGGAAAATTCTGGTAAGCCCGACTGCGCCGCGGCTGGGCGAGCAGCGGCGGCCGGTTGGAAAAGCTCCGCCGCCAGCTGGCCACCTGCGCCTTGCCGAACAGCTCGCGGGTCTTGTCCTTGTTCAGCCCGCGCAGCGCCCCGTAATGCCGTTCATTGAGCCGCCAGGACTTGGTGATCGGCAGCCAGTTCTGGTCGATTTCCTCCTGGACCAGGTACGCGGTTTGAATGGCCCGCTTCAGCACCGACGTGTGGACGTGGCCGAACGGCAGGGAGAGTTTGGCCAGCGCCTGACCGGCCGTCCGAGCCTGCTGAACGCCCAGCGCAGTCAGCGGGACATCCGACCAGCCGGTGTATGTGTTCGAAAAATTGGCGGCACTTTCGCCGTGGCGGATCAACACTAATTTAACCATTGTGACCTCCGTATTTTCCCAGTATACCATTTTCGGAAAACAGTCGAAAATACTGGTATATGAGAATACAATTAGATATACTTATTTGTATCTAATTCACTTGGGGGCTTGGCCATGGCAATCTGGGTACCGGGAACGATCACATCACGCATTCAGCCTGATCTCGCACTGGCGATCGATCGCGGCGTCGCGCTGGACATCGGCAACGAAAGTTTCGAGTGGCACATTACCAGCAACGATGACCTTCTTCCAACCGATCAAACCAATCTGATCATCAGCGTCGCCGAAACCGTCGACCCGCTGCTGGTACCGCACGACCTCACCCTGCACACCACTGTGAAAACCGGCGTTGGTCTAGGGGCATCGTTGGCGGCAACCATGCTGGGAATCGAGCTGGCGGCGACGCTGGGCGACAAACCGGTGCCGCTCAGTCGCAAGCTCGAGGTGGCCGACTTTTTTGAGCCCAACCGTGCCGCAATTGAGGCCACGCTATACGGCGGCTGTCTGGTGTTTAACGGCCCGAAAAACGTGTTGAACTTCGGCACCGAGCTGGTGCAAGGCGCCATCTACCTCCCTGACAAAGTCGTAGACACCCCTGTGCCACCAGAGCCCGCCAAAACTTCGGCCACCGCGCAGGCAGTGATGAATGCAATGATGAGCGCAGACGGCGACTGGCTGGATCAGCACTTTCCGCTGCGCGAGCAGGTCACCGAAGACTATTTCCCACACGCCGAAATGGTGGCCCGCGCCGTGCGGGCGGCCGGCGGCTTCACCACCTTTGTCTCCGCCAACGGCCCGGCGCTGGTGTGCCTGGCCGAAACGCGCCAGACGGACTTTTTCCCCCAGCTGCAGCGGCGGCTGACCGCGGGCAGTGTCGCGCCGTTCCACCTTTCCCGCAAAGGGATCTCGCGCATCTGACCACCAAAAAGCCGGGCCTTTTTCAGGCCCGGCTTTCGGTTTGCTAATGGTTGTCCTTGTAGGCGTCAACGGTATCGTTAAACTTATCCGCAGCCTTCTCGGTGAGGTCGTCAGTGGTATCTTTTGCCTTGCGCTTGGCGTCGTCAATTTTGTCTTTGGCCTCGCCCTTCAGTCCTTGCGCCTTACCCTTGGCCTCCAGCTTTTCGTTGCCGGTAGCCTTGCCGGCGGTTTCTTTCACCTTGCCGACGACTTTGTCCTTCATTGCATCAAAATCTGCCATAACTATCCCTCCTTCTTGGTGTAAATTAAGTATACCAAGACTAGGTTGTGTGCGTCCAATCAGACGACTTACGGCAAAAAAAATAGGCCTAACGCCTACTTCTTTGTCGTCTTGGATGACCGGTTGTTGCGACCCGTCGGCTCCTCGGGAGCTGGCGGTTCAACGGCCTGGCCGTCTTTTTTGATGTCTTTGTAGTTAACGACGGTACGATTCTTGAGGTCGTCAACGACTTCTTTGTCCGCCTTGTTGAACGAATCGATTGTCAGCAAGGCCGCGTTGGCATATAACTTTTCCACGGTGCCTGTGAAACTCAGTGGCACTTGTTTGCTTTTTTTAACGTCGACTGTCTCGCCGACCGTGATCACTTGGGCCAAAAAAGTTCCCCCTTCTGCCGTGCAACGTTAGGTAACGTTACTTATTATAGCATAGTTGGCCCGCCTGCGTCCGGTCAGCCCGCCGCCTCTTCCACCTCCGGTTCGGGCTCTGGCTCGCCAGCCTTGAGAATGGTCATTCTTTTCAGGGCGATCACGCTTTGAAATAACAGGTCGCGCGCATTCATCTGGTCGCGCGGATCGAACTCGTCGATGGTCACCCATGCCGAATTCTCATAGCGCTTGACCACGGTGCCGATAAACTCATGCTCCATATTGCCGTTGGCCTGGCAGCGCACCACTGCCCCCTTTGTCACGGTCGTCGTCATGTAACCGCCTCCATTTGTTTTTGATAAGGTGAGTATATACTATTTATTTTCTTATAGTCAACATAAATGATTAATTATTTTAAAGAAACTGCCGTTATGCATGAACGGTTCGAACCCTTCCTGATAAATCCTGTCTTAGCAGTCTTCGATGACCCTCTGTGCAGACTAAAAAAGCCATCAGGTCGCAAACCCAGATGGCGAAAAAATTGTTTTCAGCTGTATACGATTGTCTGCACCTGCTTGGCGATTTCGGCGATTTGAGAAAAGTCCTGGTAACTGCCGTTGTCTGTCATAATCACCAGCAGGTACCGGTCGCCGGCAGGCGTCGTGACGATCCCGGCATCGTTGTCGGTGCTGCCGAGCCAGCCGACCTTGTCCTGCACCACGCTGCCAGCGGCCACCGTGCTTGCAGCCGCGGGAATCCCGGTTCGGTAGATTTGCTTACCCATCGCGGTCAGCAGCTTTTGCCGCAGGGCCGCATCAGCGAACGGCCCGGTCCCTTGCGCAATCGCCTTGAGCATCGTCATCAGGTCACTGGCTGTCGTGCTCGCGGCCGTACCGGGTCGGAAGACATACCCCGTGCCCAGCGTGGCAAAGTAACTGTTCAAGGTCGCCGCCCCACTTTGCGCCAGCACAGTTTCGGCGTAGTCGTTTTCAGAATTCACGATCATTCGCTGAAATCCGTTCTCGTCCGTCGCGGTCCAGGTCTTAGCCCCCGTTTCCACCTCGTGGAACAGCCACGCGGTGATGAACAGCTTGAAGGTCGAAGCGGCCACCATGCGCTGATTACCATTGACCGCAGTCGCCAAGTTTCCTGGCTGATAAACTGCCGCGTCACTGGCTTTGGCCGCTGCACTGCCGGCCACTGGGGCCAGATTGTAGAAACTGACCGCCACGTGCCCGTTTTGCGTGACCTGCTTCAGATACAGCGCGAGTTGTTTTTTGAGTTGGCTGGTTTTGGCGGCGATCTGAGCGGCACTCAAGCGCGGTGCCGCCGCTTGGGCTGCCGTCTTGGTTGGTGCCTTGGCCGCGGCTTTGCCGGTAGCGGCGGTCCGCTTCGGACTGGCCTTTTGCCTGGTGGCCGGACCGGCCGCATCGGCACCATCATCATTTAGCGCGTTCACGGTCAGGCTGATCACCAGCCCCAGAGCCAGGAGACAGGCCAAAGCGAACGGAATGAGCCGATTCCAGCGCGGCTTGCGTCCTTTGAATTCTCGCATTAACTTCACTACTTTCCCCGCATTTATCTTTTAAATCATACTGCTTGTCTGTGAATATTGTTAGACTTAAATAAACATTTTTCACAGAATCAGGGAAACGGCACCCCCTTTCTTTGCAGAAGTACCTGTTTAATGCGCCTGCAACCGCCTCCACCATGCGCGATACTCAGAAAAATGGGAGGTGTGCCATGACATTGGAAAACTGGCTTTGGGTACTTGCGTTTGTGGCGGTGCTGATCGCCGTGGCAGTCATTTCCGCCGTACACGCGCACATCGCCCTGCGCAACCGCCTTTTGCGCAGTTGGGGCGAGCTCCCGGAACGCACCAGCCGCGATAGCGAAGACAGCCTAAAGGAGGCCTACCTGGCCTCTTCCAAACTCCGACCAACCACCAGCGTCGTGGACGACCTGACCTGGCATGACTTGGACCTGATGCACGTGTTTCGCCTGCTGAATCAAACCGAGTCCAGTGTCGGGGCCGAAGCGCTGTACGCCAAGCTGCGCGGCTTTGACCTCGGCCAACCGAACGTCGACGAGCAGCTGATTGCTTTTTTTGCGGGTGATCAGGTTGCCCGCATGAAGGTGCGCACGGCGTTTGCCAGGCTTGGCAAGCTGGATCATAACCAGTCCCAGAACTACCTGCTCAGCACCACTTCAGGCGTGTTGGCCAACGTGTGGCGCTACCGGCTGCTTGGCCTGCTGCCGCTGTTCGGGCTGCTGCTGGCGCTCATCCTGCCCTTTGCCGGCCTGCTGGTCACAATCGGGAGCCTCATTTTTAACGTCATCTACTACGAGCTCAAGAAAGAGGCCCTGACGCTGGAACTCAACGCAATGCGTTACCTGGTCCAAACCATTACCACGGCGGGGGCGCTGGTCAAGGTGACCACCCCCAAACAGGCCGCCCTGCAGCAGGCGCTGCGCCCGTTGGCCGGCATTTCTCGCCACGCCTTCACCTTCCGGGCCAAAAGCGGCTCGATGGCTGACCTGATTACCGACTATATCAGTTTCATGTTCATGCTGCCGTTTATCGCCTATAACTACGTGCTGCGGACACTGCGCCTCAACAAACAGGCCGCCCTTGACCTGTGGGCGGTAATGGGCGATTTGGAAGTTGCCATCGCCATCGCAAACTTCCGCCTGGCCATGCCCGGTACGTGCACGCCGACCTTCAAAGATGGCGGCGTTTCCGCCACGGCGCTGCGCCATCCCCTGCTGGATGCGGCGGTCCCCAATGACGTCAGCTGGCATCAAACCGCACTGATCACCGGCTCCAATGCCTCGGGCAAATCGACCTACGTCAAAAGTGTGGCGATCAACCTGCTGCTTGCGCAAACAATCAACACTGCCACCGCCAAAACGTTTGCTTGCACCCCCGGCCATGTGGTCACGGCCATGGCGGTGCAAGACGACATTGCCGCCGGGGATTCGTACTTCATCGCGGAGATCAAGGCCATTCAGCGCCTGCTCAACTTGGTGGCCAAGGGTGAACGCGTTTACGGCTTTATCGACGAAATCCTCAAAGGCACCAATACGGTGGAGCGCATCGCCGCCTCGGCTGCAGTTGTGCAGTGGCTGAACCAGACCAATGCTCTGACCATGGTGGCCACGCATGACAGCGAGCTTTCTGGGATTTTAGCCGGACAAGTCGTCGACTGGCACTTCCAGGAAACCGTAGACCAGGCCGGTGTCCACTTTGACTACCGACTGCGCCAAGGCCCCGCCACCTCGCACAACGCGATTGCCCTGCTGCAGGCCATGCATTATCCAGCTAGTATCACCGAGGAGGCGCAACGCCTCGCCCACGCTTTCGAACAATCCCGCACCTGGCCAACTCTCTAAAAAGTCGCAGCAGAGCCGCGTCGCCCAATGGGCGATTGGCCTGCTGCGACTTTTTGGGTATGTCACTCTCGAATCTGCCCGGCGCCGCGGATCTGATACTTGGTTGTGGTGAGTGCACTGAGGCCCATCGGCCCCCGGGCGTGCAGCTTTTGCGTGCTGATGCCGATTTCGGCGCCAAAACCAAATTCTTGGCCGTCCGTGAAGCGGGTCGAGGCGTTGACGTACACGCAGGCTGCGTCCACCTGGTTTAAGAACTGCTCCCCGGCCGCGTAATCACCGGTCACAATGGTCTCGGAATGCTTGGTGTTGTGCGCGTTGATGTGCGCTATAGCAACGGCTTCAGAGTCCACCACCTTGATTGCCATGATCAAGTCGTTGTATTCGGTGTCCCAGTCTTCAGCTGTGGCTGGCGTCATGCTGGGCACGATTGCGCAAGAGGCCGCATCGCCGCGCAGCGCAACCCCGTGGCGCTGCAGTTCCTGCGCCAAAACCGGCAGGTAAGCTTCAGCGACCGCCCGGTGGATCAGCAGTTTTTCCGCGGCGTTGCAGACGCTCGGCCGCTGCACCTTGGCGTTGACCACAATGGCCGTCGCCATGGCCAGATCCGCGGCCCGATCGACGTAGATGTGGCAGTTGCCAGCGCCGGTTTCGATCACCGGCACCGTTGCTTCTTGGACCACTGCCCGAATCAAGCCGGCCCCGCCGCGCGGAATCAGAACGTCGATGTAGTCTGTCAGGTGCATCATCTGCGAAGCCAGCGCCCGGCTCGGGTCTGCGATCACCTGCACGGCCTCAGCCGGCAGGCCGGCCGCGTGCAGCGCTTGCTGCAGCACCTTGGCCAGGGCAATATTTGAGTGCAGGGCCTCCTTGCCGCCGCGCAGGATCACGGCGTTGCCACTTTTCAGCGTCAACCCGGCCGCATCGACGGTGACGTTTGGCCGCGCCTCGTAGATCATGCCAACCACCCCGAGCGGGACCCGCTGCTGGACGATGAACAGGCCTGCGTCAGTGCGCCAGCCCTTGTCGGCTTTTTCCGTCGGGTCATCAAGCGCAGCAACGGCACGCAGTCCGGAAGCCATGTCTGCCACGCGCGCCGGCGTCAGGTTCAAGCGGTCGGTGAACTTGGCTGGCAGCTCGCTTGCCGCCGCCAAATCTGCGGCATTGGCCTCAAGAATCTCCGGCGTGGCCGCCTCCAAAGCCGTCGCCATTTTAAGCAGGGCGGCATTCTTCGCGGCGGCAGTCAGCTGTGAAAGCTGCTGCGCGGCGGTCTGCGCCGCCTGCCCCATTTGAATTAAATCGGTCATGATTGTCCCTCCTTTATGCCAAACCAAGTGCCAACTGGCGCTCCTTCGAGGACCTTCAGCACGATCCGTGGGTCCGCCCCCGAGCACAGCACCATCTGCTTGCCGGCGGCCATCATGGTGCGCGCGGCGTTCAGCTTAGTCACCATGCCGCCGGTACCAAAGCGCGAGCCCGCCCCGCTCGCCTGGGCCTGACCCAACGCTGCGGGGTCGGCCACCACGGGGATCAGCATCGCTTCGGGGTGTTGCTTGGGGTTTTGAGCATACAGCCCGGCAATGTCAGACAGCACGATCAGCATGTCGGCATCGATCGAGGTCGCCACCAGCGCCGAGAGCTGATCGTTATCGCCAAACGTGGTTTTGTGATCCAGCTCGTCGGTGGCCACCGAGTCATTTTCGTTGATGATTGGAATCACGTTCTTGGCCAGCAGCGCGGCAATCGTATCGAGCACATGCCGGCGCGACTCGGGAAAATCGAACACATCGTGGGTCAGCAGCAGCTGCGCAATACTGGCCCCGTAATCGGTGAAGCGCTCGCCGTACAGTCGCATCAGGCTGCTTTGACCAATCGCCGCCAGGGCTTGCTGCTCCGCAATTGCGGCCGGCCGGGTCTGCAGGTGCTGGGCCGCCAGCCCGACCCCGATCGCCCCGGAAGTGACCAGAATCACTTCTGTGCCGGCGTTATTCATGGCCGAAAGCGCGTAGGCCAAGCGGTCAATCGTCTGCAGATTGACCCGCCCGCTGTCGTGGATCAAGCTGCTGGTGCCGATTTTGACCACCACCCGGCGGCCGGTTGCTCGTGTTTCACTCATTCGAAGCCCTCCTAAACAAAAAAGCACCGCTTCGTCGAGGCACCCATCACTGGGCGGTACCATCCTCGTTCGAAGCAGCGCTTCACACTTTTGCTCTGTCTATTAAAAAATTGCGAACTGCGAGCCGGATTCGCGGACCAGGCTGGCCTTTCAGTCAAGGGCCAACTTCCTGTGCGCCGCTACTTGTATCGCAGGGTTGTCGTCAGTTTAGCAGGCAGCCTCAGACTTGTCAAACTGAGATCGTCATCGGTTCAACTCATACGCCAAGCACTCGACTACCGGAACTTCGAACGTCCAGCGCACTAGCCCGCGCCGCTTAAACCCGAGCTTTTCTAAAATGTGCTGCATCGCCTGATTGTCAATCTGGGTATCGACCCGCACATCCGGATAAGTGCGCCGCGCCTCATCAATCAGTCCCTGCATAAACGGCACGCTGAGGTGCTGGCCCTGAAACGCCGCCGCCATCGCCACCCGGTGAAGGGTGCTGTACGGGCCGTTGCGGCGCCAGTGGCCTTGAATTTGTGCGTACACCGGCTCCGGCGCGCTTTCCAAACTGGCGTAGGCCGCGATTTTACCTGCAACGACCAGCACCCGGCCGGTTTTTGCCTGCAGGTCCTGCTGGATGTCAGTCGACGCAGGATACACTGCCTGCCACTGGGGAATCTTTTGCAACTTCAGCAGCGCCTTGGCATCTCCGATGATGCCCATAATAGTTGATAGGTCAGCCTCGGCAGCCGGCCGAATCGTGATTGAAGACAATGACAAAACTCCCTTGAGTTCAGATTGTCCCTATCCTACCATTTTCACTCGGCCACTTCATCCGCAAATAGGCGAATGACTTCATGTTGCGCGATCAGCCGGGTGGCGCGTTCGCCCATCGCCCACCAGCTCAATAGCCACAGCCCGAGCCCCGTCAATAAGCCACCAAGTGCCGCCATGTTTCTTCGCCCGCTTTCCTTCATTTTCCGGCTATCTGAGAACGCCTTCAGTATCCGCCGCAAACGTAAAAAAATGACGCGGGTCACGCATCAATTGAGTAAAAAAAACAACCGTTAACGTAGCCAATGTAAAGGCAGCGTTAACGGCAGCGTCAAACCCATTATTTGGCTCGCAGCAGCGTCAGGCTCTTGCGCAGGGCCTTGAAGATGCCCCCTTCACTATAAGTCAACACGTTGCCGGCGTATATCCGCTCGGCCAGCACCGTGAAAGCGCCAAGAAAGATGATGCTGATGGCCAGGCTGATAAGCGCCGGCCCCAGCGCCGCCTGGCCGATCCCAAAGCGGGCCGGCATGATCATGGGGCTGAGAAACGGCACGTAGCTGAGAATCCCGATCACCGAGCCGTTCGCGTTAGCCGTCATGAGTGAAGCAAAGTAGCCGACCATCGCCAGTAGGATAACCGGCTGCAGTGCTTGGCCGGCCTGCTCCTGATTGGCGACCAGCGAGCCGCACATGGCGGCAAGCACCGTGTAGCTTAATATCCCGACCAGGAAAAAGATCACAGAGATCAGGACAAAGGCCCAGCCAATCTGCGAGAAATCAATGCTGGCAAGCAGGTCCTTGACCAGCGGGATGGTGTCGCGGAGCAGCCAAACGGCCCCAGCCAGGATGGCATAGATCCCCACCTGCAGGCCAAGCAGTGCCGAAACGCCCAGAATTTTGCCGTAGAATTGTGTCTGAGGCCGGATGGCGACGAGGATCGATTCCTCAATGCGTGACCCTTTTTCTGTTGCAATTTCAGCGGCGATAATGCTGCCGTAGCTCATCAAAAACATGTACATCAAAAAGCCGACCGCGGTGGACAGACCCTGCTTCATCGCGTCGCTTTTACCCGCCGTGCTGGTCATTTTGCCGCTATCGGTGAACACCACCGACCGCGTCGCCAGCTTCGGCGAAGCCAGCAGCCGCCCCAGCTGAGCCTGGGAGAGCCCCAGCGACTGAGCCACCGCCGCCGTGTTCAACCCGGCAAGCGCCTGGGTAATTTCACCAGTCGAGATACTTTGACCGTCATCGCGGCGGTACAGCTTGGCACTGGCGGTACTTTTGACCACCAGCATTCCGTCTGCTTCCTCGTCGCTCAGTTGCCGGCGCCCAGCCGCCTCGCTTTTGACTGGCACGTACTCCTGAGTGCTGGAACGCTGCTGTTTCAGCGCAGCTGCGACTGGCTGCGGTGCGACCACGACCACCCGCGCAGCCTGGCTCGTCGAGGTCATGTACCACACAATGCCTGCGACCACCGCCACGGCCAGCAGCGGCATCAGCACCATCAGCCACCACGAGAACCCGCGCAGGTTCTTGCGCAGCACCTGGCCGGCAATCAAATTCATTTTATGCATCGCCTTCACCCACTTTCATGCGGAAGATCTCGTCCAGATCCGGTGCCTGCTGGGAAAACTCCGCAATGTAGCCGTCCTTGCTGACCGCCTGAAAAATCGCCCGCCCCGCGCCCGGATCGGTCAGGTGAAGCAGATAGCGGTCGCCGTGCTTGGCCACTGACGAAACGCCGGGCAGGGCCTTGAGCGCTGACTCGTCCAAGCCTGGCCGCTCCAAGCTAATACGCGTGCGGCCGTATGAATCGCGAATCTCATCCACCGTGCCGGACAGCACCGTGCGGCCATTTTTCAGCATCACCAAATGATCCGACAGCGCCTCGACGTTGCTCATATCGTGACTGGAAAAAATGATGGCCGCCCCGCTGGCCTGAAGCGCGCGGATGCCATCCTCCAGCAGGCCCGCATTGACCGGATCCAGGCCGGAAAACGGCTCGTCCAAGATCAGCAGTCGCGGCTGAAAAATCAGTGCGCATATTAATTGAATCTTCTGCTGGTTGCCTTTTGACAAGTCCTTGACTTTGTCGGTTTTTTTACCCTTGACCTCAAAGCGGGCCATCCAGTCTGGCAGTGCCGCATTGACCTCAGCTTTGCTCATACCATGCAGCTGACCAAAAAACTGGACCTGCGCTTCAACCGTCAGTTTGGGATAGAGCCCCCGCTCTTCCGGCAAGTAGCCGATGATGTCGCGGTTGATCTGCGCGATTGGCTGATGATCCCACAGCACGTCACCTTCGTCCGGTCGGATGAACCCCAAAATCATCCGGAACGTGGTGGTTTTACCCGCCCCGTTTTGACCAATCAGGCCAAAAATCTCCCCAGGTTGAACGGTGAACGATTCGTCTGCAACTGCAAGCTGCTGGCCGAACCGCTTCGTGATTCCTGTTAACTCTAACATCCCGTACCTCCCCTGAACTAATTCGTCGCTTATTTGAACATAATGGTTTAAGAAAGCGCCGTCAACTCCCTATTGCCGCCTTAGACATCTAGAAACACGAAAAAAGCAGCCAGTCAGCACCAGCCGCTCAAAGTTTGCTAGCTCACCGCAATCGCCAATTTTAAAGTCGCCATCGCGTCTTGACCGCTGATGGTGTAATAGGCACTGCCTTCCCGCCAGCTGACGGTGTTCAGACGCCCACTGTGCTTTTCGAGATTCAGCACAATGGCCCCGTGAGTTTCGGTTTTGGGTAGCGGGTTCTGCGCCACGATGGCCTCGATTTTCTCGGCAAACGTCTTCGCCGCCGCGGTTTCATGCGCGGCTGCCCGCACAGTGAGCGAGTACTTTCCCTGATCCCAGATCAGGCTGGTGCCTTTGGCGTCAGTTCGCAGCAAGGCCCGCACATCCCCGGTGAGCCCAGTTTGGCCTTGAGCCTTGCCAACGGGCTGGTAGGCCAGTGCGGCATAGGCATTGTCGGCTTCGGCGGTGCTGGTTGGCGTTTGCTTGTGCAGCGCAAGCGGCGCGGCGTGAGGCGTCAGCTCCTGCGAGCTGGTGCTAAAGTAAACGGTGTAATCGCCGACGTCGCCTTTCGCGGCAGCATTAATGCCATCACGCGCGGCAAACGGAGTGAACGCCGGAAACTTGACGCCAGGGATCTGCTTTTCGGTATAGGCTTGAAGCACGGTTAACCGCTTGGTCACCTGGGCGTCGTCATCGCCCGCAATCTTCGCCGCCGCGGCGGGCTTTTGCGCGTTGGTTTGCTTGGCGGCACTGGCGACCTTGACCGTGGTGGTCTCGACCGCAGACTGACTTTGCTTTTGACCGCAGCCCGCGGCTAATACCAGCAGCGCCAATGGCAGCAGTAAGTGAATTCTCCTCATCTCCCCACCCCTTTCTAATTTAAACATACACCCGAAAGAAAACGCTGTCATTAACTTATTCAACAAAGTGCGGGCCTTTTGAGCTAAGCCTCACACTGTTGTCCCGCGGACATTGATATGCTAGGATGCTCAGGAACCCATTTGCCGCATCAAAAGGAGGGATAAGCCTTGCTGACGACCGAAATCAAACCAACAGACGAGCTGCTGCCGGCCGAACTGCTGGAAATTCTGGCGGCCCGCGTCCGCGTCTTCGTCGTCGAACAGGCTTGCGCGTACCAGGAAGTCGATGACAAGGACCGCCAGGCGGTACACGTTATGCTCCGCGAAAACGGCCAACTGGTGGCTTACGCGCGCATTGTCGAAAGCGCCGATCCGAATGCGATCAGCTTTGGCCGGGTGCTGGTGGTGAAAGCGGCGCGCGGCCGCGGATTAGCCCGCCAGCTGCTGCAAGCAACACTGGCAGAAATCAGCCGGCGCGCTTCGGGCAAGCCCATCAAGATTCAGGCGCAAAACTATTTGCGCGGTTTTTACGCCGAATTCGGCTTTGCCGCCACCTCGAGTGTCTACCTGGAAGACGGCATCCCCCATGTCGACATGTTGAAACAATAAAAAATCAGGCCAACCGCTTTTGCAGCTGACCTGATTTTAATTTCCGCACCTTTAGTTCAGGCAAGCGTTACCCCAAACGACTCGTGGTGGCCATCCTGGAAGGCAAACACTGCCCCAAGGTGAGCCGGGTCATCCAACCAACCGCTCGGCACCCCGCCGTGGAAGAACAAGCGCTTGGCTTCGACCTCGCCTTGCAGCGAGGTGCTGGTGAACACCGTCACTCCTGCCAATTGCGTTTGCAGCGGGTGGCCAGTCCGTGGATCGAGCAGGTGATGATACTGCTTGCCGTCCTTGATCAAAAAGCGCTCGTAGATGCCTGACGTCACCGCCGAACATGCCGGCACCACCGTGACCCCAAGGTCGACGTTGCGGCGTTTAGCCGGATCCTGCACCCCGATCACCCAGCGGCCATCAGCCCGCCGCGGCGAGCCGCCCACCGTCAGCAGATTACCGCCGAGGTCAATGATGCCGGCTGAAACCCCATACGCCTGCCACAGCGTTTTGATCTGATCGGCGATGTAGCCCTTAGCGATGCCGCCGAGGTCCAATTCCATCCCCGGCTGCTTAAGCGCCACTGTGTGATCAGCCGGCGAAAGCGTGACTGCGGCGGGATCGATCAGCTTCAGCCGCGCCTTGATGTCGGCTTCGGCTGGCACATTGGCGCCTGGAAAACCGATTTTCCACAGCTTGACCAGCGGGCCAATCAAAGCGTTGAAGCCAAAATTCTCGCGACTGGCGGCCACGGCTTGGGCAATCAAGGTATACGTCCCCGATGAGACAGGCACCGCCTGACTGCCGGCGGCGTGATTGACCGCCATGACTTCTGAAACCGGCCGGTTGACAGTCAACCGGTCTTCTTCCTGCTGGATTAACGTTGCCGCAGCGCGCAAGGGGGCATCATCCCCCTCACCGAAAACGGTGAGATTGATGCGTGTCCCCAAGGCGTGCAGCGTTTTTACTCGCTTGTCCATGTTACAGGTCGTAATCGAACGGGCCGGCCTTTGGATCTGTGCCGACAGGGCCGGTTGCCGAAGCCCCAGTCGAGGCATCAGCCTTCGGTGTTTCGGTTTCTTCAGAGGCGCCGGTCGACGCGTCAGGTTGCGCCGCAGTCTCTTCAGAGGCGCCAGTTGACGCATCCGGTGTTGCGGTTTCTTCGGAGGCGCCAGTTGAAGCGTCGGCAGCGGCCGGGGTTTCTTCGGAAGCGCCAGTTGAAGCGTCAGCGTCTTGGCCGGTGGTCCCGTCAGCCTTGGAAGCGCCAGTCGACGCGTCAGACCAGCCGCCCTTTTCGTACGTCTGCAAAATCGATTCAACGCTGCCCGTGAACTCGATTGTCCCCAGGTAGTTGCCGTCCTCATCACGCAGGGCGTAGTAACGGATCAGCACGCGGTGGCCGTGCATGACCAGCGGCCGGGCGACGGAATCGCGAGAACCGTCCTTGAAGCTGTCGATAATGCCTTTGACGATCGGCCACACTTTAGCGGGATGGCAGTCCTGCACGTTTTCGCCAAGTTCCGTCGTGTGACGAACGTGCTCTCTGTTCGGCTTGTTTGAATACCAGCTGAAGTGATCGTCGTGATCGATCAGATCGATTTCAAACGGAATGGTGCTAAAAATCTGTTGCACCTCAAGCAGGGACAGTCGCCCTGTTTCCATGTTAATGTAGGCACCGTCATATTCTGGTTTTGCCATTGATATCTTCTCCTTAGTTGCGTCTTCTGCGGCACTCCATTATTCTGAGTGGTGGAGGGACGCCATGTTAGAAACTTTTCAGGGGTCTGAGCCCCAACATTTGACGCTGATTCGAACAACGCCGGTCAGTGCGACCACACGAATCCCGTTTGCGATCCTGCAGTGCCAAAGCGCCTGCGCGCTGAAACTGACTGCGCGGACCCTTGACCTGCGCGAGGGCGACATTGTGCTGCTCCGGGCCAGTCAAGGGGCTGACTTGTTGCCAGTTGCCCCAGCCGCCTTAGCCGTGCGCGTCTTTCAAATCGCCTTAGCAAAGGATTCGGACTTCGGGCCCAACGAGCTGATTGCCTCGATGCTGGCGACCACTGAGGACGCACACATTGTTTTTCGGCGCATCAACCACGCGCTGTGCGACGCCTACTGCGACCAACTGGCGCGGCTTGAGGCAGTGCAGCCGCAAGACGCGGTCCTGAGCTACGAGAAAAGCACGCTGTGTCATCTGCTGCTGACCGAACTCTCCCGAGGCAATTTCAACGCGATGATGATCATCGAATCGGCTTTCCCGGAAGAGGCATTGCGCCATGCCCCGAAAACCCGGCAGGCGGCGGTCATTTTAAACTATATGACCACTAACTTGGCCAAGGTCACCCTGGCCAGCACGGCCGCGCACTTCGGTTACGAACCCAACTACTTTTCGCGACTGGCCCGTCAGCTGTATGCCAAGTCATTCACTGAAGAGCTCCGCTTCATCCGCATGAATCAGGCCAAAAAGCTCTTGGAGCTGACGACCCAAAGCATTGCGGACATCGCGCTGGCAGTCGGCTATAAGAACCCGGCCAACTTCGACCGGCACTTTAAAGCCTTCTTCGGCCAGTCGCCAACGGCCTATCGCCGAGCGTTCAAGCCGTGATCAAAGCCTCGCGTGGCGGGGCTTTTTGCTTGTCTTCACCGCGAAGTGCTTGGTCAGCGGGTTCAGCGCCCGCAGCCAACGGCCAAGCAATCGGTGCTTTTGCGCCGGACGGCCGGCAAGCTTACTTGGCGCTTTTTGCGTCCTTTTTCGCCTGCTTGCTCGCCTGCGCCGCCTTGGCTTCCTTCAAGAAGTCACGCAGCGGCCGCAGTGCCTGCGCGTCGTACTGCTCGACGAACTCGGCAATCTTCTTCTGATCCTGATAAGCCGGATCCAGGTACATGTGCTGCGTGGTGAATGGCATCTTGTGCGTAAACTTGACGTCGATCACGACTGGCAGGTCGGTGTTCTTCGCGTCTTCAATGGCCGCCTGGAACTCCGCCTTGGTGCGCACCGTGTAGCCCTTAGCGCCCATACCTTCTGCGACCTTGGCCCAGTCGGTATCCGGCAGATCAACGCCAGAAAGCGGCTGGTGACTGTCGTCGCGTTGCTCAGCTTCGATGAAGCCCAGTGTCTCGTTTGAAAAGACGATGTTGATGACGTGCAACTTGTACTTGTACTGGGTCAGTACCTCTTCGATCATCATGGCAAACGCACCGTCACCGCAAAGGGCGTAAACATCGCGCTCCGGGTAAAGGATCTTAGCGGAAATCGCCGCCGGCAGCCCCCAGCCCATGGTCGCGTACTTACCTGAGGTGCTCCACTTCTGCGTGTGCTTGATGTCGATCAGCCGCTCAAAGTTGATGTTGGTGTTGCCGACGTCAACTGCAAAGACCGCCTGATCAGAGGCTTCTTTGTTCAGCACGTCAAAAATCGGTTCTGGGCGAACTGGACTTTCGGTCGAATCCTTGAAGGAATCCTGCCAGTCGGTCCAGTTTTTCTTGTTGGCGATGCAGGCATCGTAAAGCGGCGTGTTAGCGCGCTCTTTGCCAGCCTTATAAAGCGCCTTGAGGGCTTCCTTTGCGTCGGCCAGGATCGCGATATCATCATGGTGCCGCTTGCCCAGCTTCGTGCTTTCAATATCAATTTGAATGACTTTGGCTTTTGGCGAGAACAACATGCTGGCAAACGGCACATCATTGCCGACCCACAAGATCAGGTCGGCGGCCATTGCGGCCTCGACGCCAGGCTTTGGCGCGACCCGGCCAGTCGACCCCATGTAAGCCGGGTAATCTTCATCCAGGACGCCTTTGGCCAGCACAGATGAAATCAGCGGCATCTTGAACTTCTCAGACACCTTCATCAACTGCTTGCGCGCATTCTTGGCGCCCATCCCAAAGTAAATCACCGGCCCTTTGGCGGCCTGAATCATCTTGACCGCCTGGTCGATCTTGACCGGGTCCGGGGTGATTGCGTAAGGGGCGATCTGCGTGTTTGCATTGGACACATACGTATCCGGAATCTGTGCCCAACCGAAGTCCTTAGGAATGGTGACGACAGCCACACCACGCTTTTCGTAAGCTTGCTGGATGGCTTCATCGATCACCTTTGGCAGGCTCTTAGCCGTCATGACAGTGCGGTTGAACACCGCCACGTCAGTGAAGGCTGGCTCTTCGTTCATCGCCTGGAAGTAGTCGATATTCATGTTGGTGGACGGTACCTGGGCAACGATGGCCAAAACCGGCACCCGGTCGATCTTAGCATCGTACAAGCCGTTCAACAGGTGGATGGCACCAGGGCCGGCGGAGCCGAAGCAAACGCCGATCTTGCCAGAATACTTGGCGTCAGCCGACGCCGCCAAAGCGCCAGCTTCCTCGTGGCGCACCTGAATAAACTTGATCTTGTCCTTCTGGTTATACAGGGCGTTCATGCCGGAATCGTACGAACCACCAGGATAACCGTAAACGTGATCAACGCCCCAAGACTCGATGACCTTGAGGACTGCATCTGAACCGCTAATGGTTTGAACCATTTGAATCCCTCCACTTTGTCTGTATTCCTAATTTCTACAATCTGTACCGTCGTTCAAAAGTCGGAGCAATCACGTCTCCGCTTCTGTAAGCGTTGCACAACTTTATTGTAACCCTTTTCTTCGAGTTGGCCATACCCAATTCTATCTTGATTAGTCGCTTATTTTGCACCATCTGTAATATTTAAAAATAGTGAACTGTATCACAAGGACCTATTCAGTGGTCTGGGTCGGTCGCCGGCGCTGCGATAAGAGGCGTACAATAGACCTAAACCATCCCCTAGACTGAGAAAAAGGAGCCCCCTTTCGATGACTGATCATCCAGAACTGCATGATGGGTCGCTGTACTTGACTAATGACCCAGATCTAGTGTACCAGCAACAGCAGGCCCTTGAGTTGTTATACGACTTCAACCAGACCCGGCCGCACGAAACCGCGCGCCGCCAGCAGCTGCTCGCGCAAATGTTTGCGGCGCTGGGCAAGGACTGTTACGTGGAGCCACCTCTTCACGCCAACTGGGGCGGCCGCTTCGTCCACTTTGGCGACGGCGTGTACGCCAACTTCAATCTGACGCTAGTTGACGACACCCACATTTTTGTCGGGGCCCACACCATGTTCGGGCCAAACGTCACCATCGCCACCACCGGCCATCCGATTGACCCGCCGCTGCGCCAGCATGGCTATCAGTACAGTGCCCCAGTCCACATCGGGAACAACTGCTGGCTTGGTGCGGGCGTCACCGTGTTGTCTGGGGTGACGATTGGCGCCAACACAGTCGTCGGCGCCGGCAGCATCGTCACGCATGACCTGCCGGCCAACGTCATTGCTTACGGCGATCCCTGCAAAGTCGCCCGCCCGATCAGTGAGCACGACCGCGAGTATTACTTCAAGCAGCGAAAAATTGACTCTGGACGCGCCTAAAAGGTGCCTCATGCCAGCCTGGCATGAGGCACTTTTTCAATCACTGACAACTTGTCCTGACAGCGATATCAATCTTAAATTTTCACCGCGGCGGCGCGCAAGATGGCCGTTTTCTGCTATGATAAAGCCCTGATAAAGGAGGGTAGCGCCATGCGCCATAAACGATTGATCAGCCTGCTCGTCATCGCCTTAGCCGGTTTCGGCCTGTACAGTCAGGACAGTCCGCTTTCCACTGCGACCCAAGTCACCGCTCAGGCAACGCTGCACGATGCCGTTGTGTGGACGGCGGATGCCGCCTTGCACCTCACCGATACAGCGGCGCAGAAACTCGGCCTGTGCGCCGTTAAGCCCGCTGCAGAAAAGGCGCTCACCACCAAGCCCACAGCCGCCAGCACGACTGAAACGCCGGTTGAAGACGCGATCAAAAACATCACATTGGCCCCCACGTACACCTACAGCTTCGAAGCCGGCACCCCGACTCGAGTGCGTACTACCTTCGAAGCCGCGATCGCCGTGTACAACCAAACCGGCATCGTCACCCTGACGCCTGGGATCAGCACCGTTTTTGCCAATCACATCACGTTTGGCACGTACGCCAAGCCGACACCTGATTCCAGCAGCACAATCGAACTGGGTGAAGGCGGCCCGGCGGTCGTCTACAGCCGGCTGACCCACCACGGCGTTAACCATGCCAAGGCAGCATTCAACACCGCCTACCAGCTTTCGGTCAAGGAATCCGTCGCGCTGCATGAAATCGGCCACGCGCTGGGGTTGGCCCACAGCAACAGCTTGGCCTCAGTCATGTACCCAATGGACCAAGGCCGAATAACGCTGTCAGCTGGTGACCTAGCCACCCTCAAGCTGATTTACGCGCGCAAGTAAAAGGCGGCTGCTACTCGGCAGTCGCCTTTTTCGCGTCCTTGTGATTCAATCGTTGCGCGGCGCGTCATCTGGGGCAAAGTCGCCCAGGACTTCGCCATCTGCCTCGCGGGTGCTCGGCAGACCGATCAGTTCAGACCACGCCGCCAGCCGCCCGTGCAGACTGCCGGTCAGCTTGACCGGCTTGGTGGCAGTCAGCCGCTTTGCCTCCTTGGCGTCCACTTCTTTAGCAAACACGCGCGAGTAATCACTCAACACGCTGCCCAACTGCTGGACATAACCCCAGTTTTGAACCAGCTCGGCCGGATTCATTTTACTGAGCACAAACAAACTCAGCGCCGCATACTTACGCACTGCCACCGGCGACAGAGCCGGCTTGGCCTCTGCCACCTGAAGATACAGTGCCCCCAACTGGTGAATCGCAATCAGATCGCTTTGATGGAACTTGTCGTGCACCGTGCTGGCCGGGTTCAGCCGGTAGCAGTACAGCGGCTCATCGACCAGGTTGATCTGCGTGATGCGCGGCAGCAGCTGACCGATCAGGTATGCGTCTTCCATCAGATTAAAATCGGCCACCGGCAGCGCCGGCTTGAACAGATTCGCCCGAAATAGCTTATTCCATAGATAACCGCGCAAATCCTTGTCCTCCAGCCACAGGCGGTAGCAGTCATCCCCGCGCACAGTGTATGCTTTGGCCGCAAACGGTTTGGTAAACTTCGACTTGGTCGCGCCCAGGTAGGTGTAGTAGTTGACCTGGGCCACATCGGCCGCCCCGATCGCATGAGCCATGCCGGACAGCCAAGTGGGCAGCGCTAAGTCATCACTGTCCATGAACGTGATGAACTGGCCCCGCGCCTGCGCCAGGCCGACCGTGCGCGCCTGCGCCTGCCCGCCGTTTGCCACGCGGGTCACACGAATGCGCGAATCGCGCCGGGCGTATTCGGCCAAGATGACTGGACTGGTGTCCACTGCGCCGTCGTCGATGAGCAGCGCCTCAAAATTTTGATAGTCCTGAGCCAGCAGGCTATCCAGCGCGGCGGCCAAGTACTTTTCTGCGTTATACACGGGCATAATTACCGAAATCAAGGGTTGGGTCATAAGCTACCTCCGGCTGTATTTTACCATATCACACAAAAACCGCCCGCCTGGCAGTAGCGTACTGCTGGGCGAACGGTTCTTGATGACAAGGCAACTAAGCCTGGGCGTTCTGCACCGCTTTCGCCTGCTCCGCCTGCTTGGCCGTGACTTTCTCACTGACCTTCAGAAACGGCACATAAACGGCAATGTTGATAACCAAAATGACGATCTGGACAATCACCGCTCGCCAGTCCCCAGCCGTGGCCAGGAATCCTGAAATCAGCGGCGGTGTGGTCCACGGCACCATGACCACGACGCGATTCATCCAGCCGATGGCCGTGACCGCGTAGGCAATCAGGATGCCGATAACCGGGTTCAACACGAACGGAATCATCATTGGAATGTTAAACACGATCGGGAAACCGAAGATGACCGGCTCGTTGATGTTGAACAGCCCTGGGACAACGGACAGGGCCGCGACATCGCGGTTCGCCTTGACCTTTGAGAACAGGAAGACCGCAATCAGCAGCGCAATGGTCGACCCGGTGCCGCCCATCATGCCAAAAGTATCCCGGAAGGTGTTGCTCATGATGTAAGGAATCGGCTTGTGCGCCGCGTAGGCCGCCGTGTTTTTCGCCATGTTGACCAACAGCACTGGATCAAGTAAGGTCCCGTTGATAACGGCTTGGTGAATCCCCAAGGTGTACAGGAAGTTCCCACAGGAGTAAATGATCAGCATGCCTGGCAGGCTGGTGTTCAGCCGGCGCAGCGGCTCTTGGATAATCATCGTGATCAGCGCAATCAGGTTGCTGTTCCAAAGCACGATGAGCAGCGCCCCAATCAGGGCAAAACAGCTGAGCGTGATCAAGGCCGGGATCAGGGAGTTGAATGAATCCCCCACGGCCGGCGGGATCTGGTCGCCCAGATGAATCTGCAGGCGCTTAATGTTGCTCAGGCGAATGAAGAGCTCGGTGGCAAGTAGCCCAATGATGATGCCGGCAAACATGCCGGTGGTCCCCAGGTTAGCAAAGCTCAAACCACCCGTGACGTTAACTGCGGCGGTCTTGCCGACCGGCGTCATCTGCGTCGTGATCGGCATCATGATGACCAGACTGGCCAGCGAAATGACGGCCGCGGTCAGCGGATTACGATACCCTTTATTCCGCGCCAGGATGAAGCCGACGACCGGCGCAAGCATCAAGCCGGCGATGTTCAACGTCCCGTTGGCAATCAGCGTGCCCCAAGTCTGCAGATTTGCCAGCGTCTTCCCAGTGGCGATCCACGGGAAGACGACGTTGTTAATTAAAGTGCCAAGGCCCGCCAAAATGAATAAGGGCATGATTGTGGCGAAGGCATCGCGTAATGATCTGAGGTGGACCTGGTTGCCAATGCGCCCGGCGACCTCGGAGAATTTATCTAAGAATTTATGGCTCTTAGATGCTTCCATGTTCTTTCCTCCAATCTCTTAATAAATGACTTAATCCAAATCCTCACCGTTGGAACCATAAGCTTTTTGGAACCAAGCAAAACTGCGCTTCGGTACGCGGCGCAGATCTAGGAGCTCGTGATTCGTGCGGTTCACGTAAACCGCACCGTACCGCTTGGCGACATCTCCTTTCGAGCTGGGGATATCGATCAAGCCCCAGCCTAAGTAACCCAAGACCTTCACCCCGTAATCGCTCACCGCGTCCTTGAGCGCCTGAATGTGCGCGCGGTGATACTGGATGCGGTAATCGTCATCGATCGGGTGCTTGCCATCCCAGTGCTCGCGCACCCCCAGACCGTTTTCAATGGGAAACACCGGCAGGCCGGTACGGGTCCAGATTTTGGCCAGCACGTTTTTGAACCCGGTCGGATCGATCTGCCAGCCCCACTCGCTAGCCTTCAGGTGCGGGTTGGGCACCGTGCCTTGCGTGAACCACCAGTTGACCGGCGAATCTTTGTCAATCTTCGTGTGGTCGATGGCAGAGGAAGCATAGTAACTGAACGCGATGAAGTCGCTGGTCGTCTGGGCAAGCGTCTCGAGGTCGCCAGGCTGAATCAAATCCATCAGCCCGTTTGCCCTCATGAAGTGCAAGACCTCCGGCGAGTAATGGCCGCTCGTGAACACATCCAGGTAGTTGTAGTTCACAAACTCGTCGATCCGCCGCGTCGCTTCAACATCCTCGGGATCAGAAGTGCTCGGATACACCTCTGCGTACGCCAGCATGCCGCCGAGCTTCAAATCCGGGTAATTCTTCCGGATGAAGGCCGTGATGCGCGCGTGCGCCAGCAAGGTGTGGTGGCTCATCGCGTACAGCGTGCGGATGTCGCGCGGCGCGGTGAGGTTGCCGCCGCTGTCCAGACCCGGGTCATAGGTGAAGCAGTTGTGCTCGTTGAACGTGATCCAGTACTTGACCTTGCCGGCAAAGCGTTTGACCATCTCCTCGCCGTAGCGCACGAACGCATCGACCACTTCGCGGGAGACAAACCCGTTGTAGCGTTTTGCCAGACTCAGCGGCATGTCGAAGTGGTACAAGCAAATCATCGGCTGGATGTTGTGCGCGAGCAGCTCGTCGATCAGCCGGTCGTAAAACGCGATCCCCGCCTCGTTGAACGGCCCGTCGCCTTCCGGGCAGACCCGGCTCCAAGAAATCTGGAACCGGTAGCAGTTCATGTTCATCTTGGCCATCCAGTCGACGTCTTCCGGATAGCGGTGGTACTCGTCGATGGCATCTTTCCAGTCCGAGCTGTCGGGACCCGCCTTTTTGATGTCATAAACGGATGGCCCCTTGCCATCCACGTTCCAAGCGCCTTCAGTTTGCATGCTTGAGGTCGAATTGCCCCACAGGAAATCTTTGCTTAGTGTTGTCATGTCCTACCTCCACCGTGCAATATAACTGCCTTTGGCACCTTTGGCAAAGATGAATTAGCACAGTTGACTATCCAAATTTTCAGAAAGGTGTTATAGTCTCGATGACAGCGCTTTTTTGGAGGGTAGACAAATGGCAAAATATATTGAGATCGGTAAGCAATTAAAAGCCCAAATCATGCGCGGCGAGTACACTAGCGACGCCCCGCTGCCAGATCAGGTGTCACTGGCTAAAATGTTCAAAACCAGTCGCGTGACCATTCAAAAAGCCCTGGACCTGCTGATCAACGAAGGCTTGATCTACAGCAAACAGGGCTCCGGGACGTACGTGAAGCAAAACATCAACCTGTTATCCAAATTTGACGCCACAGTGGACCAGTACGTCGGCACCACCGAGCTGATGCGCGGCCACACCGTGACTAGTGAGGTTATCGACTATGATGTCCGCCTGCCCGACGCCAAGGAACAGGAAAATCTGAACCTAACCATTGCTGACGCGGTGTACGATTTTGTGCGCCTGCGCATCGTGGACGGCACACCTTGGAAGATCGAGCATTCCATCATGCCGGTCAAGGTAGTGCCAGGACTGAACAAAGGCGTGCTGCACCACTCGATTTACCACTACATGCATGAGGAACTCGGCGAAACCATCGGTGCCGCCTACCGCATTATTCGCGCCGCGCAGCCCAATGCGTACGACCGCCGTTACCTCGACGCCGTCTCTGACACCCCAATGCTGGAAGTCGAGCAGATTGTCTCGTTGGCGGATGGCACCCCGTTCGAGTATTCATTCACCCGCAACCGGTACGACAAGGGGTCCATTGTGGTGTACCACCCAGAGCGACCAATGCTGTGACAATAAGCCTGCGAGTTCAGAGAATTGGGCTGCTGTCCTAGCTCACCATTTTTAGCGGATAAATACAAAAAGCGGCTCTCTGATGAGAGTCGCTTCGTTGTATTCGTGTGTGATGAACGAAAGATTAACGCTTTGAGAACTGGCTCGCCTTGCGGGCTTTCTTCAAACCATACTTCTTACGTTCCTTCATCCGTGGGTCACGGGTGAGCATGCCAGCACGCTTGAGTGGGCCACGGAAATCCGGGTCGACAGTCAAAAGTGCGCGAGCGATGCCGTGACGAGTTGCGCCGGCCTGGCCAGTGAACCCGCCGCCGTTAACGTTAACCAGAACATCGTATGAACCGGTCGTTTCGGTAATCCCGAACGGCTGAGTCAAGTCGAGGATCAGGTTCTCATACGGAAGGTAATCGTGAACGTCTTTGCCGTTCATTGTGATTTTACCGGTGCCAGGAACCAAGCGGACCCGGGCAACGGAATTCTTGCGGCGACCTGTGCCGCTGTATGCTACTTCTGCCACAGTTGTGTCCTCCTTAAATTAGGTTCTTGATGTCGAGTACTTCAGGCTTCTGCGCTTCGTGAGGGTGTTCTTCCCCAGCATAAACGTGAAGCTTCAGGAATTGCTGGTGGCCAAGAGTATTCTTGGTTGGCAGCATCTTCTTGACCGCGTATTCGACCAGACGAGCCGGGTCGTTCTTAAGGAGATCACCAGCGACTTCATGCTTCAAGCCACCTGGATGCTGTGAGTGATGGTAGTAGATCTTGTCGCTCGCCTTGCGCCCAGTCAGCTTAAGCTTAGCTGCATTAATCACGATCACGTTGTCACCAACGTCAACGTTCGGGGTGTAGGTCGGCTTGTTCTTGCCGCGCAAGATAGTTGCAACGGTTGAAGCCAAACGGCCAAGGCTGATATCAGTGGCGTCGATAACGACCCACTTGCGTTCGATCTCACCTGGCTTAGCCAAATATGTTGTACGCACGATTTGTTTCCTCCAATATTCTGTGCTGTTTGACACCTTATAAGTTTCCGGGGCTTATTGTGGGGCAAACAATACCAGCGATTACCTTATCAAAAATCCGCGATAAAGTCAACGGTAACTCCCCTGCAATAACCGCAACATGCGCTTAAGTGTACGGCATCGCCAAGCTTTCGTCCACCCCAAAAGCGCTAGTAATAGACTTCTTTCAGGTACAGCCCTGAGGCGGGTGCCGTGCCGCGCGCCTGCTGGCGGTCTTTGACCTCGTACAACCGCAGAAAATCATGCACGTCGCGGCGGCCGTTGCCGATTTCCAGCAGCGTCGCCACAATGATGCGCACCATGTTGTACAAAAAGCCGTTGCCGTAAAACTCAAATACTAGTTCATGATTTGCTTGGTCGTCTTGCACCGTGGCCTCGTAAATCGTCCGCACTTTATCCTCGATCACCCCGCCGCTAGCCGCAAAGCTGGTAAAGTCATGGGTGCCGACGACGTCCTTCAGCGCAGTGCGGATCCGGTCGACGTCAAGGCCATACGGGTAGTGCCCCGTATACAGCCGCTTGAACGGGTCGGTGAAGCGGCCGCGCGCCACGCGGTACTGGTACCGTTTGCCCTTGGCCGAGTAGCGGGCATGAAAGTCCGCCGGCACAATTTCCGCGTCCAGGATCTCAATGTCTAGCGGCATCAAGGAATTCATCGCAAGCCGCATGGCCCGTGCTGGAATCTCGCCCGGGTAGTCAAACGACACCACCTGGCCCAAAGCGTGCACCCCAGAATCGGTGCGCCCGGAGCCGTCAATGTGAATTGAATCGACCTTGGCCATCTTGCCCAGAGCTTTCTGCAACACGCCTTGGACCGTGCGCTGGTGCGGCTGAATTTGATACCCGGCAAAATTGGTGCCGTCATAGGCTAACGTCAGTTTGAAGTGGGTCACGATATTCTCCTAAAAAGCCTCGCACTGCGGCGAGGCAACGTTCTACGCTCTCATGAAGACCAGGCTGACGGTCAAAACGACCATCACCAGCCCGGCAAAAATGTCCTTCTGATGGTACTGCAGCACGCGAAACTTGGTGCGGCCGTCCCCGCCTTGATACCCGCGGGCGTCCATCGCCGTCGCCAAGTCCTCGGCGATGCCAAAACTGTCAACGAACAGCGGGATCAGCAGCGGCACCACGGCCTTCATCTGCTGAAACAGATTGCCGGTGCCAAAATCGACCCCGCGGGCGCGCTGTGCATTCATGATCTTCGTCGTTTGATCCATCAGCGTCGGGACGAACCGCAATGCGATCTGCAGCACTAGCGCCAGTTCGGTGACCGGCACGTGCAGCACCCGCAGCGGTTTGAGCAGCGATTCAACCGCATCCGCCAAGGACAGGGGCTGCGTGGTCAGCGTGAGCAGCGTAGAGACGAAAATGATCAAGACGAAGCGCATGAAGATGAACGCCCCGTTGGTCAGCCCATACTGCGTGATGGCCAGCCAGCCCCAGGACCAGTACGTGGTCCCGCCTTTAGTGAAGAACACCTGCAGCATCACGGTGAACAGAATCAGCCAAATCATCGGCCGCACGCCGCGCAGGAAAAACCCGAGCTTGATCCTGGAGGCCGCGACCATCACCATAGTCGCGACAAACATCAGCAGGTAAGTCTGCCAGTTGTTGGCGAGAAATATGATCCCGATGTAGTAAAAACTGGCCATCAGCTTTGTGCGCGGGTCCAGCTTGTGGACCCAGGAGTCGCCAGGCAGATAGCGGCCAAGCAAGAGTTTAGTCATGCGCGCCGCCTCCGATCTGCTTGGCCAACTGGTCGGCCAGCTCATCAGTGGTCAGCGGCAGCGGGTCAAAATGGAACCCCTGATTGGTCAAATCCCGGGCCATCGCCGCTGTCTTGGGCAGTCCCAGCTGATGATCCGCCAGCCACTGCTCGCTTTGGAAAATCTCCCGCGGCGTGCCTTCCTTGATCAAGTGACCCTCGTCCATCACCAGCACGTGGTCGGCGTAATCGGCCACGTCATCCATTTGGTGCGTGACCAGCACAATGGTCATGCCCTGCTCCTGGTGCAGCCGGTGAAACATCTTCATCATGTCATTGCGGCCGGCGGGATCCAGGCCAGCGGTTGGCTCGTCAAGCACCAGCACCGTCGGCTTCATCGCCAGCACGCCCGCGATCGCCACGCGGCGCATCTGGCCGCCGGACAAATCAAACGGCGACTGTTCAAGCACGGCTTGCGGTAAGCCGACCAGGTCGACCATGGCAGCCGCCTGCTTTTCGGCTTCGTCACTTGGCACCCCAAAATTCTCCGGGCCAAACGCAATGTCCTTGGCCACTGTCTGCTCAAACAATTGGTTCTCGGCGAACTGAAACACCATCCCCACCTGCTGGCGGATCGGCTTCAAATTCTTATTGTTGGTTTCACTCGTGATCACGCGATCGCCGATGGTGACCGTGCCGGCGGTCGGCTTGAGCAGGGCGTTGAGGTGCTGCAGCAGCGTGCTTTTGCCTGAACCGGTGTGGCCGATGATGGCGGTGTAGCTGCCATCCTTGATCGTGGTCGTAATGTCTTTCAGGCCGTCGCCGGCAAACGGCGTCCCCGCCTGGTAGGTGAAGCTCACATGGTCGAATGTAATGTCCACAGGTACTTCACCAGCCCTTCCTGATCAAGATAACGGTCCGGCATTGCGACGCCGCGCCGCCGCAGCGCCGCCTTCAGCCGCTCCGGGTACGGGACGTCTAGCCCTAGGTGCAAGAGCTCCTCGCCATGGGTGAAAATCTCGGCCGGCGTTCCCTGCTCGACCACTTCGCCATCGTTGAGCAAAATGACCCGATCCGCCGAGGCGGCCTCGTCGACGTCGTGCGTGATGGACACCACGGTCATCTTAGATTGTGCCTGCAGCTCCTGGATCAGGGCCAGCACCTCTGCGCGGCCTGCCGGATCAAGCATCGAAGTCGCCTCATCCAAAATGATGATGTCCGGCCGCTGCGCAATGATGCCGGCGATCGCGACCCGCTGCTTTTGGCCCCCAGACAGGCGGGCAGGCTCACGCGTGGCAAATTCAAGCATGTTGACCTGCGCCAGTGCGTCGTGGACCCGTGTCACCATTTCCGGGCGCGGGACGGCGCGATTTTCCAGACCAAACGCAACATCGTCTTGGACAGTCGCCCCGACAAACTGATTGTCAGGATTTTGGAACACAATCCCGACTTTTTCGCGGATTTTCCAGACATTTTCCTCAGTCAGCGGCATCCCCGCCACGGTCACCTGACCGGAGCCGGGTGCCAGCAGCCCGTTGATGTTTTTGGCTAGCGTACTCTTGCCCGAACCATTGTGGCCGATGATGGCAACCCACTCGCCCTGCGCAATCGTCAGGCTGACGTCCTTTAAAGCCGGCTTTTCGGCATCTGGGTAGCGGTAATTTAAGTGTTGAATGTCGATTGCAACCGTCATTGGTCCGTCCTCCTTTGCGTAGCGCCATGGGACTCTCGGCGTCTTGCATAACTATGATATGATAACATATTTTCCCTGCCATCGCCGCAGTCCAGTCACTCACCCAAGCCGGTGCAGTCGCCGGTTGAAGCCCCACGCCGCGGCGACCAGCAGGAAGCCTGTGACCACAAAGATCCAGCTGATTGGAATCTGATCGGCCAGCGGGCCGTACCCCAGCATCGCAATGGGATAAATTCCCGTTGAGAGAATCTGCCACAGGGAAAACACGCGCCCCATCATCTGCGGTGCCACGGTTTCCTGAATGTAAATGGTCTGCGCGGCAGTCAGAATCGGGTAGAAAATGCCCGAGACAAACATGAAAAACAGGTATAGCCAAAATGGCTCCCGCAGGCCCATGGCCGCAAACGCCAGTCCAGAACCAGCCATCCCCAGCGCGATCACCCGAATTTTGTCAGGCAGGTGCTGGTGAAGCGCAATGTACAGCCCGCCGAGGCTCGCCCCGACCGTCCACGCCAACTCATTAAACGTCAGGTTCCACACGCCGTGGCCAAAGGTCCGGTTAACGTAAAGGGTCGACAGCTGAGAAGAAGGCGCGATTAGGACAAAGGCGACGACGGTGAACAACAGAAACGCAGTCAGCGCCGGCACCTGTTTAACGTAACGCAGCCCGCCGAGGATAGCATGTTGTTCCGGCGCCGCCGCAGCCACTTTTGCCACCCGGATCGTGGCCAGGGACAGGACTGCCAGCAGTGCAGTCCCGGCATCGACGATGAAAATCCAGATCATGCCCAAGTCGCTCAGAATATACCCGGCCAACAGCGGGGAGACCAGCAGCATGGCCGACTGAACGATTTGGTTGAGGCCGTTCATCCGGGTGACTTGGTCTTTAGGGACTAGCTGCGGCAACAAGGCATTAGCCGCCGGCGTCTGCAGGCCGTTGCCAACCGAGCGAATCGCTGAAATGGCCAGCAGCAACCACAGCTCGCGGCTGTGCGAAAGATACACCAATGCCAGCGCAAATGTCGCCGCCGACACGCCGCTGGCTGACCCCATGATCAGCCAGTTGCGCCGCCACCGGTCAGCCCACACACCGGCAAAGGGCGCCACCAGCAAGGCTGGCAAGGCCCCTGCAAGGGACGCATACGTCATCCAGGCCCCAGAGGACGTCACCAACGCAATGTGCCACAGAACGGCAAATACGACCGTTGAGGAGCCGAACACAAACAAGTTGGCGCTGAATAAGTAGGCTGCCGCACCGAATTGCCATTGTTGTGGGTGACCCATGTCGCCGCCTCCTTTAGATGCCCTCTATTTTGCCGTTCTTGTCCGCAAATTTCAAACGCACCACCTCACCGGCGCAACAAAGCCCCCGGCCACACCGGCGTAAGCACCTAATAACAGACCGGATATGAATGCCAGCTTCTGGGCGATATGATTGCCTCATCAAATATGGTGAGGTGATTTTTATTGGATGAGAAGCCAGAGATTGTTCGCATCAAATTGGAAGAGAATCAACGCC
>NZ_BOLU01000011.1:0-65589 GCF_016861825.1 Lacticaseibacillus sp. 866-1
TAGCTCGATTTGTTGTTTATTGCGAATTGACTTCGCTCATGTTAATTAATTCTTTTCAACTTTCATTGAAAAGCCCTATCACATTTACGAAACTTTGTTCAGTTTTCAAAGGACTACCTTGTCCAAAAGACAACTTTATCAGTCTATCAATTAGGCACAACGTTGTCAATGATTTTTCTCAATCACCCTAGCGGCTCAACACCGCTTCGTTTTGACAACGATGACTATATTACCAACCACGCCAAGGAGCGTCAACCATTTTTTAAAAAAGACCCAACAGATTCTGACTCCGCCCACCGCCTCGCGGCCCAGCACCGACAAAAAACAGCCGCATCGCTGCGACTGTCCGAACCATCATTCACCCTTAATCACTGTTTGGCCAGCCATGTAAGGAACCAGCACATCGGGAATCGTCACCGAGCCATCCGCGTTTTGGTAGTTTTCGAGAATTGCGGCGACTGTCCGTCCAACCGCCAGGCCCGATCCGTTCAGCGTGTGAACAAACTGCGGCTTGCCGTTTTCGTCACGGTAACGAATCTGCGCGCGCCGCGCCTGGAAATCGGTGCAATTGCTGCAACTGGAGATTTCCCGGTAAGTATCTTGCGCCGGCAACCAGACTTCAAGGTCATTGGTCTTAGCCGAGGTGAAACTGGCATCGTTAGAAGCCAAGGTAATCACATGATACGGCAAGCCGAGCTTTTGCAGCAGGTCTTCCGCGTCATGAACCAGGTTCTTCAGCTCGTTCCAAGAGTCTTCCGGCTTGCAGAACTTGACCATTTCGACCTTGTTGAACTGGTGCATGCGAATCAGACCACGCGTATCGCGGCCTGCCGATCCCGCCTCCGACCGGAATGCCGGCGTCAGCGCCGTGACACTGATTGGAAGCTTGTCTGCATCAATGATGTCACCGCGGTAATAATTGACCAGCGGCACCTCCGCCGTCGGAATCAGCGTCAACGGCTCGTCCTCGTTCATGATTGTGTAAACATCCTTGGTGAACTTAGGAAATTGACCCGTCCCAAACATGGAGTCGTTGTTGACTAGGTATGGCGGAATGATTTCCTCGTAGCCTTCCTTGTAGTGCTCATCCAAGAAGAAGTTATAGACTGCGCGCTCAAGGCGGGCGCCTGCCCCTTTGTAGTAAACAAACCGCGCGCCCGAGACTTTAGCCGCACGCTCAAAGTCCAGGATACCAAGCGCTTCGCCCAGCTCGTAATGCGCTTTTGGCGTGAAGTCGAAGTGCGGGATCTTCCCCCACTTATACTCTTCGCGCGAGTCCTCTTCATTCAGCGACATTGGCACATCATCGGCCGGAAAGTTGGGCAGGCGAACCAGGACGTCATTGAGTTTTTGCTCAACTTCAGCCAGCGCCTTGTCAAGCTTGCCGATTTGCTGGCCAACCTCGCGCATCTCCTTGATATCGTCGGCCGTGTCTTCCTTGTTGCGCTTTTTTTGCGCGATTTGGCCGGACACCTCGTTACGCTTGGCCTTCAACTGCTCAGTTTGGGCAATCAGTGCCCGGCGCTTGTCGTCGTCGCTCAGCAAGTCATCAATCTGCTCCGGCTTGACCGCGCGCGCGGCCAGCTTAGTCTTGGCCCAGTCAGGGTCTTTACGAATCACCTTAATGTCTAACATAGTTCTCCTCCTTGACGTAATTGCACACAAAAAGCCCTTCATCTCAATTGGGACGAAAGGCTTTTCCGCGGTGCCACCCAAGTTTGGTCCAAAGACCACCCTTAATTTGCTGCTAACGGTCAGCGCCGTGCGACTCATCGCCGCCCACTGTCGTGCTGGAAGTGAGACATCCCGGCTCACACCGCCCGCCGGGTCTCTGAAAGTCTCAAAATAGGCACCTAATCACGTGTTATTTTGTCATTGCTAGAATACTGCAAACCATTGAGCGGTGCAACTGCTCAATAGTCAAAATCTTCGTCGCGAGCACCTTCGTTTTTGTTTTCCCAGATTTGCCGCAGCTCGGCGTAAAGCTCGCCGAACCAATCGTTGGACGCACTGGCCGCCCACTTGTAGGTCAGAATTCCGGAACGGCGTTTGGCCGCATCTGGCACCGTCGCGCTTTCAATGACCAAATCAACGTCATCCAAACCCTCGTCAGGCGACACCAGCTCCACAAACGGCTGAGCCATCAAAAAGCTCAGTAAATCCACGTAGCCCAGCCCCGCCTGCTCGGTCACTGCGGCCACTCGCACCTTAGACTTCGGCGCGAACTGCTGCGCAATCTGAAGCACATCAGAATAAAAGGCGTCGGTGAGTGCATCCAGGTGCAGTTTCAGATCATCAAGCCCACCGACGTACACCACGTGTTCCAATGTCTGACGCACCTTTTTCTTCAGCATCGGGTTTTCGGGCATTGCCACCAGGTGTTCATTGATTTCATACGCGATGACCTGAGAAAGGTCTTCCCCAAACTCAAGCGTGGACACTGCGTTAGCCAACAAATTGGCTTTCAGCATGTTCAAAGCGCCTTCCGGAATTTGATCAGTGGTCAAAAATGCCACTGGCAGTTTGGCGAGAAATTCCGTGACCAGCGTGTAAATGGGCTGGTTATAGTGCTGGAACCGCGCAAGCGTTTGCGCCATGGACGCGGAATTGGTCGTGCCAAACAACGGCAGGAAGTTGAACACAAAGTACATGGCGGCACTTTCGCCCATCTGACCCTCGGTGCTGAACTGGGGAAAGAGAAAATCCTCGGCTAACCCCGGCTGCAGTTCTTCAAACAGGTTCGCGGTCGGATAGCGGAGCGTCAGCTTATTCGGGTCGTAAATGATCACGAGGCCTTCGCTGGAGCGCTTGTGCGCGATCGCGGTGTAATACATCGCGACTTCCCGGGTGACGTAATTCGGTTTGTTCATGTCGTACAGCGCAACGGTTTCGTCTACCACTTCGCCGACCGCGTCCCGCTTAAGATCATCAAACGGCCAGCCGGCCCCATCCGTTGCCAGCCAGAAAATCATGGTCAAAAACAGCCGAATCCGTTTTTCATCACCCTGCAGGCTGAGCGTCTCATACGAAAAACGGACGCCAAACTTGCGAGCAAAGTCGCGCAACGGTTTGAGGTGCCGCAACATGGTCGCCTTGCTCGCGTGACTGGCCGTTAAAAATTCGGCAAAGTCTTTATAGTCGTGGTACACCAGGGTGTGCAGGAACCGATACGGATGATCTTTTTGGACCAAAAAGAGCCGCACCTGACTGGAAGGCACATTGAACAACTTGCTCACGGTCGTGGTCTTGGTCCCAATCATTTCCTGAAGGGTGGAGACCAAACTGTTATAGGTGTTGTATACCGACCCATAGTTGCGCCGGGTGAGCGCCGCGATCTGCTTCAGATTAACATCCGTCACTAAGGGCTCGGCGGCCTGTTCGCGCACTAACCGCTCTGCCACCGGCGTCTGCGCTGAGCGTGCATTGACGATGCGCCGAAATAGGCTCGTTTCCTCCGCCTGGGACTGCGCCAGAAAGATATCCTCGCGACCTCTCATAAATAAGTGCCTCTTTTCGTGAATTTGACTACTTTTCGAGTCTAATTATAGCCACTGTCATCAAATTAGGCCAATAATATTTTATGATAAATGAGAACTTTCTTAGGCCGTGTTCAACAACTGTTTTTCTCGGCTGAATCTGCCGCATTTTGCGCCTTCCTACTCGGCCATCGAGGGAGGGAAATGAATCGGTCTGAAGCGCGGTAACTGGCCAAAACATTTAACTTTGTCAAATAGTTTTGGCGATGCCACTTTTTTCCCAGCTCAAACATGTGGTATTCTGTGAGTAATCATTAGTGACTATTAAGCGTGTCTAAGGGGGGCCTACGGATGAATTTCGAGACGATTTTCCTCGAAAAAGCCGATTTACAGAAATTCACCATGTTTCAAACCCTCGTCACCAACCAGACGCAAAGTTTGTCGATCACCGACTTGGCGGAAAGACTCGCACTGTCGTATCAGCAAAGCTACAACGTGTTTCAGGAGCTGACGCGCGACTTGGTTGAGCTGTCCAGGCAGCCAGCCGGCAAAATTAAACAGGCCCTCACCGACGGGGCAGCGCTGAATTTGTCAATCGACGACTACCGCCTGTTTCTGCTTAATAGCTCTATCGCCTTTCAATTCGTCGACTATTTGGTCCAAGGCAATCAGCAAAGCGTCAGCCATTTTTGCGGTGACCATTACATCAGCCGTTCCACGCTCATGCGCAAAACCGCGCTGGTGCGCAGTTTCTTATCTGGCTTCAAAGTTAAGATCTCGCTGACGCAAGCGACTTTTGTCGGCGACGAAAAACAGGTACGCCTGTTTCTTCAGCTCTTCTACTGGCTTAGTTATCACGGCAGCCGCTGGCCGTTTCGGGCACTCGACTTTGATCGCCTCAGCGCGCAGTATCGCAGCCTGCCTTCAGCCGATCAGGACCCCATCACGGCCAGTCAAGAGCGCCTGTTTTGGGGCGTTTGCCGCACTCGCATGAGCCGCGGCCATTTTGTTTCGCTAAACGCGGGGTTCTCAAAGTCCATCCCCCAAGGGGAATTCTCAATGACGGCGGTGTACCCGAGCAAACCAAATCCAAACGTCCCGCAGGCAGCGCTGGACGCCGAAACAATCTTTTTCTACTTTTTCCAGCAAAAAACCATCCGCTTCACGCCGCCGGCCGCCAGTACGATGATGATGTGCAACTACCTGGAACAAACCAGCAGTCCTGCCGCGCAGGTGGTTGCCGGCCTGCCCGCCGCGGTGCGGCAAGACTCAGTCGGGCAGACTGACCCCTTTGAAGACCCGGTCTTGCACGCCAATTTAATGCGGGTCACTGCGGCCTTCTACCTGATGGAGGGCAATTTCGTTAAGCAGTCTGACTTCTTCAAGCCGTCTTTGCCTAACTACATGCAAAAGCAGGCACGCCGCACCCTGAGTCGCTACATCGACAGTCTGCCGGACAGGGCCGATTATCAAACTTTCAAAAGGGCCAAGCGGCCGCTGGTCGAAATGCTATTTTACCTGCTAGTACCATATCTCCGCGACTTCCAGTGGCAAGAGCTCGTCAAGGTCAAGCTGGTCATGGAAACTACGGACACGGTTAATCGCAACATTATCGATTTTGTCCGCAATCTGAGCGTGGTCGAGCTGCTGGGCGACGATGCCCCCCTGGAGCAGGCAGACCTTTTGATCACTGCGCTGGACGACTTTGTCGACCCTGTTGCGCTGTCCGCCTTGCCCAAGCGCATCGCCAAGTTTAACTGGTACCTTGACGCCACTGATGGCGACTACCAGACATTGTTTGAGACCGTATTTAAGCTGTTTCAGCAGAAGTTGATCGCCTCTGGCAACTAAAAAATGGTCTGCGGCATTGATGGCGCAGACCATTGTTTTAGTTAGGCATCGCACATTTCAGAAGCCAAAGCCGCGCCACCGTTAGCCCGGGCCGCGGCCTTTTTGTACAGCGCGCAAAGCTGCGGCTTGGCGTCTCCGATCTCGTACATCACGATCGTCATGAGCTCAAAGCGCGTGAACACGCGCGCCCTTCGCGGCTGCTGATCTAACCAGGCCGAGAACTGCATTTCAAAGGTCGCCAGATTCCAGTTCAACCGACCAAGTAGCGTCTTGAGGGTGTTCTTTTCAAATTCGCTCATCTTAGCCCACGTGGTTTCGTATGTCAGCTCGCTCCCATCGGGTTGCGGATCCAGATCCGCATCGATCAACGCCATCAGCGTCAGCATGGCGTCATGGTTGTGGTGCGTGTCATACTCCAGGCGCAGCTGATGCCGAAGCAGCAACGTTAGGTAGGTGGGATCATCAGCATACTTGGCCTTGGCGTTGGCCAGCATCTGTTCAATGTAGTGATAATCGATCTTTGGGTGCAACCAGGGCAGGGTGACCACATGATCAAAGTCGATCACGTCCGGCAGATAGTACTCATGGATCCACAGCCAGCTGTCAATATCAGCGAGCGCCGCTTGCCCCTTGGCGGTCAGTTCGAAGCGCACCGCGTTGCCTGGTACTGGCTGGATCAGTCCTCGGCGCAGCAGGCGCGCAATCACGCGCGTGGGACTGAGCCGGTAGCGATCACGCCAGACTGGCTCGGTGTCCACGGACGGTGAATCCGACATGGTGAGCATGTACATAAAGACTTTCACACTTGGTGTCAGCATACTGTCCCCCCGTTTCCCCATAAACAGCACTATTGTATTCGCATCTGAAAACGCTGTCAAACCCAAGGAAAAAAAGACGTCAGCGCAGGCTGACGAAAGTTTTAAAGGCTTATTTCAGACTTTTTTCAATCTTGGCAATGCCCTGAGCGGCATCTGCCACGTTGACAGTAAACCCAAACTTGCGGAAAATGTGATCCAGCTTTTCAAAGTTTTCCTTGTCAAAGCTCGAAATGTTGCCATCGATGGTGTCGACGTCCGCCTTGTTTGCGAGATTGAGAAACGCCTTCAGCGCGAGCTGCGCCAGCCCCATGTTTTGGAAGTCATAGAACGCCAACCGGCTTTCTGAGCCCAAGGTCTCAAGGACGGTGATGTGCATGGTCTTCTGCCAAGCGTTCAGATCAAAAAGCAGCTGGGCTTGATAATCAGCCTTGGAGTGACCATACTTATCGACATTTTCGAAGGGCGTGTAGACACTGATTGTGAAGCTGCTCTTACGTGAGTTGGCTTGGTAATCCGTATAGACAATATACTGCGAGGCCTTTTCTCCGGCGACCTGCGGCTGGTTCATGCTTGACAGGATGGTCAGGGCCTCATCCTTTTCAATCGCGGCAAGGCGCTTGGCGTATATATCATCGTAATCAGCTTGGGTGCTCATTATGAAACCTCCAGTTTATTTTTTCAGTTTCATTATACCATTACCTTGCGCTGACCATGACATTTCTTTTGTTGAGTGAAATGAAAAGCCGTCTTTACATCATGTAAACTAATCGGTGAAATAATTTTCATTGACGCGCTCAAAGTACGCTTCCGCGCTGCCGCCCTGGGCCAACCCGGCCGGCAGGGCCGCCGTGAAGCGGTACTCAAACCCCAAATGAGCCAGCAGGGCAATGGAGCGCCGGTTGTCCGGATAAACCCCGGCCCACACCGCGGTGATGTCTCGCGCAAACAACTCGTCCAGCACCAACGTCAAGGCTTCTTTCATCAGTCCTTGCCCCCAGTCGCGCTGGTTCAACGCGTACCCCAGCTCGCGCGTGGTCCAGGCCGGATCATCCGGATCTTGGGTGCGGGGGTAAACGCCCACCTCACCGATCAACTGGCCATCTCGGGTCACGGCAAATTCGGTGTCGCGGGTACTGGCCAGATGCTGCTCGGCGGCATGCAAGTCCGCCAGCTCGCTCATCCCCGCCGGCACCGCCACGGCCGGGTCCTGCGTCAGTGCCAAGTAGGCCGCGGCATCGCTGGGTTGCATCGGCCGGATCGAAACGCGTTTCCCCTTCAACTCCATCTGCTCGCCTCCCTTGACTTTTTTGCTCATTCCGGTATGCTATTAAGGTTCATATATAGAAAGAGGTGCTTGAGCATGCGTGATCACATTCTTCTTGCTTGCGCCGAAACTGGCGAACGGATCTATTTGACTTCCAAGAACAAGCGCAACACACCGGATCGTTTGACTTTGAAGAAGTATTCTCCAAAGCTGCGCCGCCGTGTTGAGTTTACTGAAGTTAAAAAGTAATTCGGCTCGTCGCTTAGGCCTAGCGACTACCACCGTCTCCTCGGAGGCGGTTTTTTTATGCCTGTAAAAACGCTGGCCAATCCGCCGGCGCTGCCAGATGGTAGCTGTGAGTCAACCCAGTGAATGGGTCAGTGAAGGTCAACCCACTGGCCTGCAGCAACTGGTGCCCATAAGCTGAGGTGGTCTCCCCGTACAAGGGATCACCAACCAAGGGGTGCCCAATCGCGGCGAAATGCGCCCGGATCTGATGCGTCCGCCCGGTTTGCAGCACAATGTTCACCAGACTCAGGCCATCATGGGTGGCCGCGACTGCGTAGTCCGTGATCGCCACTCGGCCGCCTTCAGCCACTTCACGGTGAATGCCGTCGGCCGCTTTGGCCAGCGGCAGCGTGATTGTCCCCACCGCCGGGTCAATCGTGCCACTCACGACTGCCTGGTACTGTTTCGTCAAGCCGCTATCACCGGCCTGATCCAGCTTGCCCTGGGCAAAAATATGCTTGGCGATGAGCACCAAACCGCTGGTGTCGCGGTCCAATCGCGTCATAATCGCGGGCTGCGGGCCATCGATGCCAGCGGCCGCCAGGTACCCGGCCGCCCGATTGAGCAGGCTGTCATCGGGGCTGCTGGGTCCCGGCACGCTTGCCAGGCCCACCGGCTTGTTGACAATTAGCCAGTCATCCAGCTCCTGAACGATGGTGAGCGCGCCGTCGCTGATGGTGACGGCCGCTGACGGCGGCAGCTCGAAACGCACCTTATCCCCGTGAATCACTGGCTGATTCTCGGTGGGCTCGCCGTTTAAAAACACGGCGTTTGCGGCAAAAAGCTTGGTGAGCAGCCGATGGCTCACGCCCTGACGCATGAGCACTCGCTTAACCGTGGTCGCGCGCTCGGCTGAGTACTGAAACGAAAAATTCATATGATTGTCCTCCGCCTCGAATTATAGCGAACTTTGCTGGGCTTGAACACGGGTCCCTTCCTGGGAGCGCTTGCTATCTTTGCTTTGAGAGGACTAAGCTGGAGGTAGACACTTTTTAGGAGGAGACACGATGATTGAAACTGATCTTGCTTATGGCACTGACCCCGCACAAAAGGCTGATATCTACGTTCCCGACCAGCCCAACGGCGCCGCCATAGTGTTCATCCACGGCGGCGGCTGGTTCCGCGGTGATAAAACGCGCGACCAGGAAATTGGCCAACTCTTTGCCAACGCCGGCTACACGGCGGCACTGATCAATTATCGCTTGGCTCCGGCCCACCTGTTCCCGGCTGCGCAAGACGACCTGCACGCCTTTCTCGCCTGGTTTGCCGCCAGCGGCTTTGAGTTCGACCGGGCCAAGGTCGGGCTGTTGGGCGCCAGCGTGGGCGGCACGATGGCCATCAGCGAAAGCATTCTGGGCGGCCAGCCTGTCGTCACCTGGTCGGCGGTGGTCGACTTTGCCAACTGGGTCCAGCAGCATCAAACGGTGAAGGCCTCAGCCGACGCCAAACAAGAGCTTGGCCTCACCGAACCGCACGCGGTGCACGAAAGCTTCTATAAATTCTTCGTGCAAAACTACCTGGGTGATCTGACTCCGGCGCGGCTCACCGCAGTCAACCCGCTGAATCACCTAAGTGAAAAACTTGGGCCTACCCTGATGTACAACTCCACTGATGAACTGGTCCCCTTACCTGGCGTCTTTCGTTTTCTTGAACAGGCGGCCGCTTTCAAGCGCGATATCGCGGTCCACGTGGTGCCCGGCTCCGGCCACGCGCGCGACTACACCCAGTTCGCCCTTCCCGGGACGATGGCCTTCTTCAGCTATCACCTGGGCCTAGACAACTCACTCTGAAGACGCAAAAAAGCTCCCAGGACCGCGGCGCATTGTGCGCCGCTGGCCCTGGGAGCTTTTTCGTTTAGCGCACCAGAATCAGTGGTGCGCTGGCGCCTGTGACCCACTGCAGCTGGCCATGGCTCAGCACCAGCAGCAGTGAATCAGCTTCAACGTCGGTCGGGGTGAATAGATAGCCCGCGCCGCTTGGGACGGCGTGGTAAGTGGTCGTGATGCTCGACTGGCCGCTTTGGGCAACGATCATGGTACTGCCTGACAGCGTCAAAGTGACCGCGGCATTGTGCCAAGTCCCGTAATATGCCGCAAGCCCGGTTGCTTGCTGGCTAGGCGATTGGGCGGCCGGTTTAGCCGCGGCGCTAGAAGCGTTAGCTGCCGCCGCAGTCGGCTTAGTCTCTGACGCGGTTTGGGGTGCCGGCTTGACCGAAGCGGCCTGCTGGCGCGTCGGTGCAGCCGGTGCTTTAGCCTGTTTGCTGGCGTTAACGCTGATCTTTGCCCGGGACTTCGTGACGGCCGGCGTCTGAACACTTGGCGTCGTGCTTGCTTCATCGGTTTGGCTGTACGCCATTCCTGCCCCGCCGCCGATCAAACCCAACGTCAGTGCACTGATCAAAAGCCATTTCTTCATCACGATCACTCCCCACTCATTTCTATATTTATAGTATAACCACTTTTGCAATGTGTTTGTAACATATTCGTCATAAAAATAGTTAAGCTTTGATTAAGCGGCGTTTCCGGCCCGTTGATATGTTACAAAGAAATGAGGGGCTGCTGGTTGCACATGCAAACGCTTGTTCGTATAATGAGCATAAATCCACTTGAAGGGAGCATCCTCGTATGACCTACGCCGACCAAATCGGCCAAGCCGCCTTCACGCGGCTGGTCGCCGACTTTTTTGCTCATCATTACCACGACCGCGGTATGAAAAAATGGCAGGGCTATTACTTGTCCGACCACACGGCGGCCCTCAAAAAGCAGGCGCAAGCCGAAGCCGCCTTGCAAGATCAGGTGGCACTGCCGCTGCAAAGCGAAACGCAAGTCCGCAGCGTACTGGCGGCCGCTTTTGCCAGCGGTCAAAGTGTCGTGGTTCAGCTGAAACACCTCACCCCGGAAGGCCGCCTGGCGGCTCCGCTTGGGGGCAAGGTCGCCGGCTATACCGACTGGGACGAAGTCGGCATTGGCAGCATTCAGGTCAGCATTGCCGATATCCGGCACGCTGATCTGATCCCCTTTCCGCAGCGTTGAGCCTGTGCTAACATCAGTGTAAATTCGCTTCGGCGCACAAAGGAGAAAAGCGATGTCTGTAATTGCACTGTTGCTGGACGCGGCGGCGTTTGGCACCTACTGGCTGCAAACTCAAGCCGCCAGTTTATACGTTTTTGGAGTAATTGCCCAAGGGGTGATCACCTTGGCTTTGCTGATCATGACTTTCACGTACAAAGGCAAAAGATTTGGCTGGTTCAACTTCCAAACCTGGGCCCATAACTTCACCATTCGCTACGCGGCCATCGTGCTGTCGCTGATTGTCAACGCGGTCGTGCTGTTCTTGTACGTGCTGAACGTGACCGGCACCAACTCGCTGATTTTTCGCTGATCGGCGAGCCCCGGCGCAGTCGTGGTACATTAAACAAGAGGTGAGAATTTGACAACATCAATTAAAATCGGCCACAGCGACGTGGTCTCCGGACCGCTCGGCCTGGGCACAAATAAAATTGGCGGCCACAACCTGTTTCCAGGGCTGGACGATCAAACCGGCGTTCAAACTGTCAAGGCTGCACTCGATCACGGCATCAGTATGCTGGACACGGCTTTCATGTATGGGCTGGGCAACTCTGAATACCTGATCGGCCAGGCCATTGCCGACTATGACCGCCATCAGATTGTGATCGCGACCAAGGCCGCGCAAGATCCGGACCAGGAGCTGCGGCCAAACAACCGCCCCGCCTTTTTGACGCAGCAGGTCGATAATGCCCTGCAGCGCCTCGGGACGGATTACATTGACATCTTTTATATCCACTTTCCTGACCAGGACACGCCCAAGTACGAAGCGGTCGGCGCCCTTGAAAAACTCAAGGAGGCCGGCAAAATTCGGGCCATTGGCGTCTCAAACTTCAGCCTGGACCAGCTCAAAGAGGCTAACCAGGACGGCTACGTAGACATCGTGGAAGACGCCTACAACCTGATCGACCGGCAGGCGGCGCAGACCCTGATGCCATACCTGCAGCAGCAAAAAATCAGCTTCGTGCCCTACTTCCCGCTGGCCTCTGGCCTGTTGACCGGCAAATATCAGGCGAATCAGACCTTTGAGCCTGGCAGCTGGCAGGCCAAACGGGCCAATTTCCAAGGCGAACGCTTTGCCGCGATCACAACCGCTTTGGTCGAAACAATCAAGCCAATTGCCGCAGCGCATCAGGCCACGCCTGCGCAAGTCGTGCTGGCCTGGTACATTCAAGATCCCGCCATCGCAGTGGTCATCCCCGGCGCGCGCACCCCGGAGCAGGCGGCCCAAAACGCTGCGGCCTTAAACGTCACGCTCAGTGTCGACGAGGTCAAACAGATTTCTGCGGCCTTCAAGCACCTGCCTGCGTAACTCCACCCTCAATTTAGCAAAGCCGGTACGACGCCGCAGAGCTTTGGCGCCATACCGGCTTTGCTTGTTTACCCCACAATAAAAATCGCCAAGGTCAGCCGCAAGATCACACTCACCGCTGAAACTGCGACGCCCCACCAGGCTAATCGCGGCTACGCACGAAACACCCCCCAACAGCTGAACCCAAGCCCCAAGGCGTAACACGTCCAGCCAATGATTGGCACACCCAACAGCAACACCCCAAAAATGGCCAATATCAGGCCGAGACTGCCGATTCGGACGGTCATTTGAATTGCCCCCTTCTAGGAGTAGATTCTGTCAATCAATGAGAAATCCCTTCGAGAGCCTTGTTTCATTCGGATTTTACAGTATGATTATTAAGTATGTTTTCAGAAAGAAGGGGCATTGTGGTTACTCATCGGTTCAGATTTGGCATGGAAATCCTGGTCGCCGCGCTGATCGTCTTGGCGGCGGTGTTGGCCCTGCGGCCGGCGCAGCCAACGGCGACGCATTACACGCTTGACGGTGGCCAAATCGTCTATGATGGGCAGATGCTCAAAGGCAAATTCAGTGGCCGCGGCACGCTGAAGCAGCGAAACGGCGACCGGTATGTCGGCGAATTTCAGGCCGGTCGGTTCAATGGCGCCGGCACCTTTTCGTCACATGCGGGCTGGCAGTATCAGGGCCACTTTAAAAACGGCGCCGTAACCGGCCAAGGCACACTGACCAACAAGCAAGGCAAAAAAATGCGGGGGTACTTCAAAAATGGCCAATACCATGCAGCATCAACACATTAAGTGGTTCGGGCCGATCCGGATACTGGGCCTGTTGATGATCCTCGGTTATCACTTTTTCAAGGTGGCCTATCCTGGCGGCTTCATCGGGGTCGACCTATTTTTTGTCTTTTCGGGCTTTCTGATCACCAGTTTGATGATCGATGAGTTCTCGAAGACGCAGCGCTTTGACTTGCTGGGCTTTTTGCGGCGGCGGTTCTATCGCATCGTTCCCGCCGTCATCATGATGATCCTGATTGTCGTGCCATTCACCCTGTTGGTTTCGCCTGACGTCATCACCGGACTGGGCAAGCAGGTCGAAGCCGCGCTTGGGTTCGTCACGAATTGGTACGAACTGGCGACCGGCGGCTCATACGAGACCAATTTCATCCCGCACCTGTTTGTGCACACCTGGTTTCTCGGGGTCGAGATGCAGTTCTACCTGGTGTGGGGGCTCGTGGTCTGGGGGGTCAGCCAACTGCTGAAAAATCCTGAGGTGCCCATGCACGAGCGGCGGGCGCGGTTTCGGGGCATCCTGTTCGGCCTGGCGCTGCTGCTTTCAGCCGGCTCTTTGGCGCTGATGTGGCGGCAGAGCCAAGGCCTGAAGGACTTCACACCGGTTTACTTTTCAAGTCTCACGCATGCCTTTCCGCTGTTCTTCGGCGCCTTGCTGGCCACTTTGACCGGCGTGGCGGTCGTGCCAAAGTGGTTCCGCCGCGCGGCCAGCCGCACCCAGGCCTGGCTGCCGATCCTGGTCCTGATTCTAGCGGCGGGGACAACGGTCTGGCTGGGCACCTGGGTCCGCTTCGATGCGGCGTTCACCTATCCCGCAGGGCTGGTGGCTGCAACTGGGCTGGCAATGGTCATGATCATTGCGGCCCGCCTGCTTCACGAAGCCACACCGAATACTGAGGAGCCCAAATTCGCTGTCGCCTTAGCCGGGCTCTCTTACGGCATCTACCTGTATCACTGGCCATTTTTTGTCATCTTCAGCCGGCTGCTTGATCCGGCCCTGGCCATCGCCGCCACGCTGGTATTAAGCGTCGCCTTTGCCGCCTTGTCCGTTTACCTCGTGGAACCGCTGATCGCCGGCAAGCTGAAAATCAGCCATCCCAAACTACTGGGGACTGGTGTGGCGCTGATCGCAGCCGTCCTGGCCGCCGTCTCGGTGCGCCAGGTCCAGGCGGCGCCCGCGCTCTCACAACTTGAAACCACGCTTTGGACAGAAGGCGTTCAGCAGGATCTGGCACAATATGACCGCATTGCGCCGGAAATCGTGGCGGCTCATTCGCCAAAGCAAACTGCGGCAGCTAATCGCATCGCCCAGGCGAAACAGGCGGCCGCCCAAGCCGCCAAAACTGACCCGCATGGCTACCAAGCGCAAAACCGCCAAAGCACGGCGGCCGAGCACAACATCCCCGCCGGCGTGTCGGTCATTGGCGATTCCGTCACGCTCGGCACCGCCAGTTACCTTACCGCCCATGTGGCCAACGCGGTCGTAGACGCGGAGGGCGACCGCACCATGAATCAGGCAGTGACGCTCGTTAAGCAGCAGCAAGCCGCTGGCACGTTGCGCGAATTCGTGGTGGTGGCGTGCGGCACGAACTCCCTTGACGATTACGCCGCCGTCTTGCAGCAGCTGCTGGACACCATCGCCCCCGGGCACAAGCTGGTGCTCGTCACGCCGTTTAACGGCAAGGCGCAGCCAGACTGGAACTCAAGCAAGCTGACAGGCTTAGAGCACGCGCTGCCGGCGACGCATCACTGGGTCACCCTGGCTGACTGGGCGGCTGCCGCGGCAGCGCACCCCGAAGTCTTCAAGGGGACTGACGGCGTGCACTTCGGCGGCCATCAAGACGGCAATGTGCTGTTCGCCCAAACCATCAACGATGCGTTGGTCGCAGCGGCCAAAAAACCAGCCAAAAAATGATCGCACCAAAAGAGAGCAAGCCAAAATTGGCTAGTCCTGTTCCATAACACAACGCCCCTGCACCGCGATTTATTTTTCAAAATCGCGGTGCAGGGGCGCTTGTGCGCTTGGGCTAAAACCGCTTGATGGCTCAGCCGCTATTTTGATGGCTTCAGGTAATGAAGCATCCCGTATCCCACCCCGTCTTCGAGGTTGCTTTTGGTGATGTACTTGGCGACTTGCTTGATCGCCGGCGCGGCGTTTGCCATCACGATTGGCGTGCCCACCATGGTGAGCATGGGCAGGTCGTTTTGCCCGTCGCCAAAGGCCGCAGTGTCTCGCGCTTCTATATGTTCCTGGTCCAAGACATGCTGGATCCCGCGTGACTTTTCCGCCTCGGCGGAGGTGATCTCAAGCCACGCCGCATTCGAGGAGCGCGCGTTCACCCCATGAAACTCATGAGCGGCGAAAAAGTCGTGGATCTGCGCCATCACCCCAGCGTCGAAGTCGATCAGCATGATTTTCACGATTTGGCGCGGGCGTTCAAACACTTCTTGGTAAGGCTGAAAAGTCGGCATCAGCCGCGAAACCGCAATTTCGCCGCGCAGGTTATCATCCATCCGTTCAGCGTACCAGTCTGCGCCGTCGTAGTAGCTGACCGAGGTGCTGGGAAAGCGCGCAATGATCTCACCAATGATTTGTTTGGCAGACTCAGTCGGCATCGGCAGCGCTGACAACACCGTGCGCCCAGTTTTGTGCGGCACGAAAATCATGCCGCCATTGTAGGCAATTTGCGGCCCCTGCAGGTCCAGTGCGGTGATTGCCTCCTGCATTTCTTTTGGTGAGCGCGCCGAAACTAGGGTTAGCGGCAGCCCGCTTGCTTTGATTTTCTCGGCATTGCTTGCGCGCACGCGGCCTGTCTCATCAAGCAGCGTCCCATCCATATCCGTGAATACCCATGAGGTCATTTACCTGTGCTCCTTCCTGCTTCTGCCTTCAATTTTAGGCTAATGCTCACCGCCGTGCCAAAAATTCCTCACATTCACGCGACGGGAATTCTTGTGAAAACCGAAAAATGCCGACTAGACGGGCGCGCGTGGCCATTTAGCAGGCGTTTTCACTTGACTACCGGGCGTTTTTCATTATACTGAGCGTATTAAAGTGAGTACTCACTCAAAGGAGGCGGCAGGATGACGCAGCGCATCCAGGAATACACCGATTTTGCGGCAGACCTAGTAGAAAGCGCGGACCAAACTGCGCAACTGCCGCAAGACTATCAGTGGCAACATGAAGGTCGCCGGTATCGACTGAAAAGCGCGGCCGTGTACCACACCATGAAGCCCCTTGGCAGCTTGTACTGGCACCTGTTTCTGCACGCCAAGGTGGTCGGCCGAAACAAGCTTGCGCCGTTCCGAGACCAAGGCTACTTCCTTTACGGGAACCACACGCAGCCGTTCGGCGATCCCTTCATGCCAATGCTGCTGGCAGGACATACGCGCGCTTACACACTCGCTTCGGCGGCCAACCTCGGGGTGCCAGTCTTTGGCCCCATCCTGCAGCTGGGGGGTGGCGTCGTCCTACCCGAAACTACCGGGCAGACCCGGCGCTTTCTCAGCTACCTGCGCACCTTGATCAATCAAGGCTGCCCGGTGGCGATTTACCCGGAGGCCCATGTCTGGCCGTATTATACCGGGATTCGGCCCTTTGTGCGTGGCGCCTTCCACTACCCGGTGGCGTACCAGGTGCCGGTGTTTGCCTTCACTACGACTTATCAAAAGCGCGGCGTGACCGTCTACGTCGACGGCCCGTTTATGCCCGACCGCTCGCAGCCGCCAAAGGCGCAACGCGAAGCGCTGGCGCAGCGCGTCCACGCCGCAATGACCGAGCGCGCCAAAGCCAGCACCTTCCAGCATGTCATCTACCGGAGGCGAACGCCATGAATATTCTCTATTGCGGCGACGCGCATGTGCAAGACGGTGTGCTGCTGTCAGTGCTGAGCCTCACCAAACAAGTCGCGGTGCCGCTGCACATATACGTCTTTACGGCGCGCTTGAGCGTGTCTGGCACCGCGTATCAGCCCTTCCCCGAGGCGGCGATCAACGAGCTGCGAGCCGTGGTCACGGCCCACGACCCGGCCGGGACCGTCACCTTGTTTGATCTGACGGACCTGCTCAACCAGCTGCCGCCAAAGGCCAACTGGCAGACTCGGTTTACGCCCTACTGCATGTTACGCCTTTACGCCGACCTGATCCCGGCAATGCCAGACCAGCTGCTCTATTTGGACGCAGACGTTTTGGCCGTTCAAGACCCAACAGCCTTTTACAACCAGCCGCTGGCTAAGACCGAATTGGTCGGCGTGCTAGACCACTATGGCCAGTGGTATTTTCACCACGGCCGGCACCTGCGCGACTACATTAACTCCGGCGTCTTGCTACTGAACCTCGCGAGAATCAAGCAAACTGGGTTGTTTGCGCGCTGCCGCGACCGAATCAGCGCGAAAAAAATGTTCATGCCAGACCAAAGCGCGCTGAATAAGCTGACGCGAGAGAAAAAAATCGTGCCACGCCGCTTCAATGATCAGCATGGCCCCCACGCCGATACAGTATTTTTGCACTTCTCGACGCGGCTGAAGTTCTGGCCTTGGTTCCACCCGGTAACGGTGAAGCCGTGGCAGATCGACTCCGTGCAAAGGATGCTGGGGCTGTCCGACGCGCAAACACAGGCAGTGTACGCAGATTACCAAAGCGTACGCGCCGCAAGAAAAGGATGATTACATGACCTACGCAATTTTTTACTCTGTTGATGATAACTACGTCGACCCGCTGACTGTCTCCTTGCACTCGCTGGTGAAAAACACGGATCCGGCCAAGCAGTATCACGTCACTGTGCTGACTGAGCACCTGACGCCGGCCCACAAGGCGCAAATTATGGCCGAGCAAACCGCAAACGTCGCAGTCTCCTTCGAATCGATTGCCGACCGGCTGAAGGCGCAGATCACGGATAAAGACAATAAGCTGCGGGCAGACTACTTCACGTTCACGATTTACTTCCGGTTGTTTATTGCCGAACTTTTCCCTACCATCGACCGCGCTGTCTATCTGGACGCCGACACGGTGGTGTTGACTGATATCGCCGACTTGTTTGCCGAAGACCTGCATGGCGACCTCCTAGGCGCCGTGCATGACCCGTTCATGGCAGTCAACCCGGAAACCACCGCATACACTCGCGACGCCATTGGGGTGGCCGTGGACCAGTACTGCAACTCCGGGGTGCTGCTGATGGATCTGGCCGGCATGCGGCGCGTCAAGTTTGCTGCGCATTTTCTCAAGCTGCTGAATCAGTATCACTTCCACAGCTTGGCCCCCGATCAGGACTACATCAACGCCATCACGCGCGACCGTTTGACTCACCTGGACGAAAGCTGGAACGTGCAGGGCGACCAGCCGCAGGTCAAAACGCCGAAGGTCATTCACTACAATCTGTTCGACAAGCCGTGGCACTATGAGCAAGTGCCAAACGGCGACTATTTCTGGCACTACGCCGATGAGCTGCCGCAAGTCGCAGCGAACCTGCGCGCCACCCGCAAGGCCTTCGATTCTGTCCACGTCCAGGGCGACGTCAAGCATAAGGCGGACTTGATGCACCTGGCTGCCACCACCGGCGCTGAACCCATCACCTTTGCCAGCGTTGAAGCCCAGGGAGGAGCGGTGCAAATATGATCGAAAAACAACCGGCCGATCCGCACCTGCCTGTCATCAAAAATATCGAGCGCGCGGTCCAGGACGGCCGCTTTAATGACAAGGTCGAGGTCAACGACCCCACCCTGGCGCCGGACGCCGAAAAGGCCGTGATCAACCACTACCTGGCGAGCCAAAACACGTGGCGCCACCGCGTGAACAATGTGATCGTGCGCACCGGCATGAACTTGTCTGCTCGCTGGCTCGGCCATGGCATTGCGGTCACCGGCCGCGAACACCTGGCAGCAGTCCCTGGCGCAGCCATTGTGACTTCTAACCACTTCAGCCCAGTGGAAAATCTGATTGTCCGCAAGGCGCTGGGGATGCCCCGCCTGTTCATCGTCAGCCAAACCACCAACCTGGAAATGCCGGGCACACTGGGCTACGTATTCAATAATGCCGACATTTTGCCAATCAGTGGCGATTTAAACTACCTAGCCCATGAATTTCCCACTTTGCTCGACACGGTGCTCGACCGGCAGCATAAGGTCTTAATCTACCCCGAGCAAGAGATGTGGTACAACTACCGCAAACCGCGGCCACCCAAGCGTGGCGCCTACTACTACGCCGCCCGCTTCAACGTGCCGGTGATTTCCTGCTTCGTGGCCATCCACACGCTAGCCAAGCAGGTGAGCCCGGCTTTCAACAAGGTGAGCTACAGCATGCAGATCATGCCTTCCATTTTTCCCGACCCGACCAAGTCGGTGCGCGAAAATTCGCTTGCGATGATGAAGCAGGACTACCGGCAAAAGTGTCAGGCATACGAGCGCGCTTACCACCGCAAGCTCACCTACCAGTTTAGCCAAGACGACATTGCCGGCTGGCGGGGAAAGGAGTAATTATGGCAGATCCTCACTTAGCTGATTACGCACCGGCCTTTGGCAACCTGACCGCCAAGCAGCAAAAAATTTTAGAAAGTGCCATCACCGTGTTTGCAGAAAAAGGCTACGCCAACGCGAGCACGCATGAAATCGCCAAGCGCGCCGGCGTCGCCGAAGGGAATATTTTCGCCCGCTTTGGGTCAAAGCACGGTCTGCTCAATGCCATCATTCAACCCGTCGCCGAGCGCATTTTCCCCTTTGCGGTGTCCGATTTGGTCGACCGCGAATTGGCCACTCCGTTTCAGACCCGCCACGAGTTTTGCGAGAGCTTGATCAGCAATCGCCTGCGGATTTTGCGTGACAACGCCCCTTTGGTCAAAGTGTTTGTCACTGAGCTTCTCAACCAGGAAACGGTTCGTCAGCAGCTGCTGCATCAATTCCCAGATAGCTACTGGGCGGCTTTGGACCAGACACTGGACCGGCTGCGGGAAAACGGCGAACTGGTCGCCTGGTCCAATCGCACCGTGCTCAAGTACCTCTGGTCCCTGGTCGGCGGTGTGGCGGCCTCGTTCCTGTACTTCAACCAGCCGCTGGATGACGAGACCATCGCCACCACCGTCACGGCCGCAGACAAGGTCCTCGCCCCAAAACCTGCTTAGAAACTGAGCCATAAAGCGGGTTTAGTCCAAGGCACAAGCGTCCCTGCACCACGATTGGGTTATAAAATCGCGGTGCAGGGGCGTTTTTAAGTGTGAGCTGCTTTTGGCGCGCGAGTAAGCAATTCTGTCTGGCTGGCAATATTTTGGACCTTCATTCGGCCGTTCTGAATCGAACCATTGTTTGCTAAAGACCGGCAGAAGGAGTTGTTTACAAAATAATTGTTCGGATAGTATTAACATTCCTGTTACGGAATGCTTTCTGAAAATATCATGAAAAAATGGCCCAAAATCCGAACTTTTTGATGATAAACCTAGATTACACCATTGAATTTGGGAACCTTCTCGCCTATACTACAAAATGGCTGGTAGGGAGCGGCCATCATCGACAGGAAAAATCATTTGTTCGAATGTCGATAATGTTCGGTTTTTACCAGTGGACAACCGACACTCACATTATGGGGGAGATATTGATGAAGCTCTGGAAAAAATTGGCAACAGTCACGCTGGCTGCGGCTGCCACTTTAGCCCTTGCGGCCTGCGGCAATAGCAAGTCCAGCACCAGCAGTTCCAGCAAGGACGGTTACACACCAAAGTCCTTGAACATCCAGTTCGTACCATCAAGCAACGCCGACACGATTGAGGCCAAGGCCAAGCCGCTGGAAGCCCTGCTCAAAAAGCAGCTCGGGATTCCAGTTAAAGTGACTGTCTCGACTGACTACAATTCGATCGTCGAAGCCATGAAGTCGAAACAGGTCGACGTGGGCTTCTTGCCACCTGACGGCTACGTTCAGGCGCACAAGCAAGGCGCTGCCGACGTTCTGCTCCAAGCCCAGCGTTACGGCATCAAGCAGCCAGGCGGCAAGAACACGACCAAACTGGTCGACTCCTACCGCGCCGAGATCATCGTTAAGAAAGGCAGCAGCATCAAGTCCTATAAGGATCTGAAGGGTAAGAAGATCGCGGTTCAGGACGTCACCAGTTCATCAGGTTACATCTGGCCAGTCGCTGAGCTTTCCCAGAAGGGCATCGATGTCCCAAAGGATGACACCCTGGTGACCGTCAAGGGTCACGACCAAGGCGTCATGTCCGTTCTGAACGGCGACACCGACGCGGCCTTCGTCTTTGAAGACGCCCGCAACGTCGTCAAGAAGGATGTGCCAAACATCATGACCGAAGTGCTGCCAATCTACTTCACCAAGCCAATCCCGAACGATACCATTTCCGTTCGTACCGACATGAGCAAAGCCTTCCGCAACAAGCTCAGCAAGGCCTTCATGACCATTGCCAAGAGCAAGAAGGGGCACGCCATTATCTCCAGCATTTACACGCATGAAGGCTATGTCAAAACCAAGGATTCAAACTTTGACATTGTTCGGAAATACGACAAGATTGCTGAAGGCGAAAACAAGTAAGTCATGCATCGCACGCAGAAGCGCTAGCCCTCTAGCGCTTTTGCTATACGTAGCGGGAAACGTGGAGGAAAGCAATGTCAGAATCAGTAAAACCGGTCATCGAATTTGACCATGTGTCCAAAATCTACTCGAACGGAGTCGTCGGTCTGAAGGACATCAACTTGGCGATCCAACCAGGCGAGTTTGTGGTGGTCGTCGGCCTCTCAGGCGCAGGCAAAAGCACGCTGATGCGCGCAATCAACCGCCTGCACGACGTCACTGAAGGCGATGTCCGCATCAACGGGACCTCCATTACCAAGGCCAAGGGCAAGCAGCTGCTGCACATTCGGCGCCAAATCGGGATGATTTTTCAAAACTTCAACTTGGTCAATCGCGCGACCGTCCTCAAGAACGTTCTGACTGGGCGCGTCGGCTACTACCCGACCTGGAAAATGATCTTCGGGCTCTTCTCTGCGGAAGATAAGCAGCGCGCCTATGACGCGTTGGGCACCGTTGAGTTGCAGGACAAGGTGTACACCCGGGCCGATCAGCTTTCCGGGGGCCAGCAGCAGCGGGTCTCCATCGCCCGTGCCCTGACCCAGGAGCCGCAAATCATCTTGGCTGATGAACCGATTGCCAGCCTCGACCCGCAAACCACCAAGCGCGTCATGGACGACTTGCAGCGGATCAACCGCGAAATGGGCATCACCGTCGTCGCCAACCTCCACTCCGTCGAACTGGCCCAAGCTTACGCCACGCGCATCATCGGCATCCGCGCCGGCGAGAAGGTCTTCGACGGCCCGGTCGCGGAAGCCACGGACGAGGCCATCGCCGAGATTTACAGCGGCGAAGAAAAGGAGGCGTAGCATGACGGCTCCTTCCTCTTTGCCCAAGCGCAAGCTGCAATGGCAGAAATGGGCGCTGACCATTTTCATGGTGGTCGGCCTCGTGTGGTCCGCCTGGATCACCCAGGCGCACATGGGCCTGTTCTTACAAAACATCAGCCAGTTCCTGGTGATTTTTCAGGAGATGGCCCATGTTGACTGGAGCTACGCCTACTACACCGTCGATCCGATGATTCAGACGCTGAAGATGTCCATCATCGGCACCCTCATTGGCTCCGCGCTGGCCTTTCCTTACGCCCTGCTGGTGTCACGGAATATCGTCACTAATAAAGTCGTGGTCGGCGTCTTTCGGTTCATTCTGAACATCGTCCGCACTATTCCCGACCTGATGCTGGCGGCGCTGTTCGTGGCTGTCGTCGGAATCGGCCCGATTGCCGGGATCTTCGCCTTGGCCATCTTCACCTTTGGGATGGTCGGCAAACTCTTCTACGAGGCGATTGAAACCATCGACCCGGGTCCGCTTGAAGCACTGCGGGCCGCCGGCGCCGGCCGCATCGAAATCATCCGGTTTGCGGTGGTGCCGCAGATTGCCAACTACTTCATCAGCTACGTCCTGTACGCGTTTGAAATCAACGTGCGTGCGTCTACCGTGCTCGGGTACATGGGCGCCGGCGGGATCGGGATCTACCTCCAGCAGGCACTCTCCATGTTCCGCTACGACCGCGTGGGCTTGATTGTTCTGGTCATTTTCGCGGTGGTGCTGCTTATCGATTACGTCTCTAGTAAAGCAAGGGAGGCGCTGTTATGAGTCACGCAAGTACGCTGCCAAAAGCCCCCCTCACCCATCGGTACCGCCACATCTTCTTCACGGTGCTGACAGTCGCCATCGTCATCTGGTCATTTACTGGCATGCCGAGCTTTGACATCAAGCAAAACGCCTGGCTGGTCACGAAGTCAATCGTCAATGGCTTGGTCCACCCAGACTTCAGCTACGTCTGGACCGGCGACGGCGAAGATCTGACCTCCAGTCTCTTGCAGACCTTAGGCATCGCCTTTTTAGGGACGTTCATCTCCGCCATCATCTCCCTGCCCTTCGCTTTCTGGGCGGCCAACACGCGCAACAAATTCTGGTTGACGACTCGCTCTGGTAAGTTTGTCCTGACGGCGATTCGGACCTTTCCTGAAATCGTCCTGGCCCTGATGTTCATCAAGGCCGTGGGCCCGGGCTCCTTCGCCGGGGTCCTGGCCGTCGGGTTCCACTCGGTCGGCATGCTGGCCAAGCTGTTCTCCGAAGCGATCGAAAACATGGACGGGGGCGCCGGTGAAGCCGTTACGGCTGCCGGGGGCACGCGGCTAGAAGTCACCCTGATTGCCAGCCTGCCCCAGCTAATGCCGGAATTTGTTTCGAACACCCTTTACCGCTTCGAGCTGGCCATCCGGTCCGCTTCGATCCTGGGCATGGTGGGTGCCGGCGGTGTCGGTACCCCACTGATTTTCGCGATTCAAACCCGCTCCTGGAGCCGAGTCGGAATCATCCTTTACGGGATCATCATTCTGGTCACGTTGACTGACTTCATTTCGGGTTCACTGCGTAAGCGGCTGATCTGAGCGTAAAGGAAAAGGCGCTGCGAGAAATTTCTCGCAGCGCCTGTTTGTTTACGCTTATTTGTCGTCTGAACTGTCGATGTCCAAGGTTGTCGGATCAGCCTCAGCCGGTTCGGCGTCTTTGTCCTTATCATCGTCGTCATTCCCAAACAGGGTCTCTTGCAGCTGTTTGCGCAGGGTTTCGGTCACATCGGGATGGGCAATCAGGTAGTTTGTCGCGTTATCCGCGCCTTGCCCGATCCGCTCGCCGTTGTATGAATACCAAGACCCGGCCTTTTCCACGATGTCGTGATCGACCCCGAGGTTCAGCATGTCGGCTTCCGGTGAAATCCCGTGGCCATAACTCATGGTCGTTTCAACCGTCTTGAACGGCGGTGCCACCTTGTTCTTGGTGACCTTGATCTTGACGATGTTGCCGACAACATCAGTGCCGTTCTTAACCTGTTGCGCCCGGCGGACCTCCAAGCGAATCGTCGCGTAGAACTTCAGCGCACGGCCGCCTGGCGTGGTCTCGGGGTTCCCAAACATGACGCCGATTTTTTCACGCAGCTGATTGATGAAAATGACAATTGTCTGAGTCTTAAAAATCGTCGACGTCAGCTTCCGCAGCGCCTGAGACATCATACGCGCCTGCAGGCCCACGTGAGAATCCCCAATTTCGCCTTCGATTTCGGCCTGCGGCACCAGAGCCGCCACCGAATCGATGACCACAATGTTGACCGCCCCAGATTGAACCAAAGCGTCCGCAATTTCCAGTCCCTGTTCGCCGGTATCCGGCTGAGACAGCAGCAGGTCGTCGATGTTGACGCCAAGGGCTTCGGCGTACTTCGGATCCATCGCGTTTTCAGCGTCGATGTACGCCGCCGTGCCGCCGTTCTTCTGCACGCTGGCGACCGCCTGCAGCGCGATCGTGGTTTTCCCTGAACTTTCAGGGCCGTAAATCTCGATCACCCGGCCCTTAGGAAAGCCGCCGACGCCAAGCGCCAGATCCAGGGATAAGATCCCCGTGGAGATGACCGACACGTTGGTCAAGGACTTGTCGCCCATCTTCATGACCGCGCCGTCGCCAAACTGTTTCTTGATCTTTTTCAGCGCCGCATCCAGCGCCTGTTCGCGGGCGCCACTGTCCATTGACGGTTGCCCATTGGCAGATTTCTTAACCATAGTATACGTCCTCTCTTTTTCGTAGCTTCAGTATACACCAAAACATATGTTCGGTGCCAACCCTTATCGCTATTTTATTTCGCAAACGGGCGACTTTTCCCTGCGGTGACGGCGCCGCTCGTTATGCAGTATGATAAGGGCAACAAAACTGGGAGGCACATCATGGCAGAAGCACGTTGGACGTGGCATCATATCAACCTGGACGACGCCCAGGCGGTCGGGATCGCCACTAGGCAGTATACACTTTCAACCGAGCAAACCGGCTACGCCATTGACCGCCACGAGCGCGCCCACGTCGAGTACGACAGTTTGGCCGAGACCTTTCTGCTGGTGTTCAACATTCCTGACGCGGATGGTGATGCCGCACAGGCCGAAACGCATCAGATGACGTTTGTGATCAAAGGACACGATCTATTGACATTCGGCCACGCCGATGCGGCGAGTCTGGTTCAAGAATTCACGCAGCGCTTCGACACACCGCGCGCGCTGAGCGCCTACCAGTTTCTTCTGGAAAGCCTGTACCTGATCACCCAGCGCTTCATGCCGCTGATGGAAAAAGCCGACGCTGAGCGCCATCAAATTGCCCTCGCGCTGCGCGACAAAACCACCCGCAAACGCCTGCTGGAGCTGTCTGACCTAGAAACCAACGCGCTTTACCTGGGCAACGCGACTCGGCAGAACCAAAGCGTGCTCGAACAGCTGAAGGGTCTTTCAGTCTACCACGGCTTCACGCCAGAGGAAAAGGAGCGCTTGGAAGACGTCCTGATCGAAGCCCGGCAGCTAGTCGACATGACCAGCCTGGGCAGCCAGAACTTGGCGCAGCTGGAAGCCACCTACAACAACATCCTCAACAACAACCTGAACGACACCATGAAGTTTCTCACCATTTGGTCGATTGTCCTGACAGCACCAACTATCATCTCCGGCTTTTTCGGACAAAACGTACCGCTGCCCTTCATGCACACGCCGGGCGGCTGGTTGATCACGATTGCCTTATCACTTGTCTTGGCGCTGATTTTTGCCGTCTGGATGACGCACTACGTCAACCGCTAAGCCTTAACAAAACGTCAGCTAAGGCCCGCCTCCAACTGGAAGCGGGCCTTTGAGGTTATGCCTGGGCTGCTGGCAGCAGCATGATTTGATCGGTTTGGCTGAGCACACCGTGAACCGGGGCGTTGTATTCCTCACCATCCAGCTGAATGTGCTCGTGCGCCTCAGTCTCAAAGCGAAAACGCTGGCGTTTGATGTGGGCCAGTTTGGGGTGAACCGACTGGCCGCTGAGAATTTTGCCCAGGACCTGGATCAAGATACGCCATTTCTCCTTGCGCACCAGGACAAAACTGAGCTGGTGCCAATCCTGCGCGGCATCCGGAAAGAGCCGCAGACCGCCGCCCAGAAACGGATGGTTGGTGAAGACGCAAAGAAATGTGTTGGGGATCACCACGGCTTTTTGAACGCCGACAGTCGCCTTAAACGCGTGCTGGGTCGTGACCGCCTTTAAAATGTTTGCAGTGTACGAGAGCTGCCCCAGGTGAACGCTGTTGAGCATGGCTTTAGCCCGCGAGTGATTGGTGTCGTAAACAATACGCGCGTCAACGCCAATGCCAAAATTGTTGAGAAAATACAGGGTGCCGAACTCCTCAGTCTCGGCCTTGCCGATGCGCGCCTCGTGCGGCCGCGCAGTTTTGAGGGCCGCAACTGCCGCCAGTGGCTCCAAGGGAATGCCATGCGCCCGGGCAAAATCGTTGCCAGTCCCGTTAGGCACGTAGCCCACCGGAATGTCCGGCCGCCCGAGCTCCTGCAAACCATTGATCACGTCGTGCAGCGTGCCATCGCCGCCGATGACCACGATTTGGGGCTGGGCAGCGCCTGGCGCGACTGCGGCGACAATTCGCTCAATCGCCTTGTGCGCGTCCCCGGCCTCGTGCGTGTAGGTCGTGGTGGCAAACGTGTACTGCTCTTTGAGCGCAGCAATTAGACTTGGAATCAGCTTTTTCGTGCGCGCGTTTCCTGCATACTCGTTGATGATCAGTTCAATTGCTTTCACCGCTGTGCCCCCAGAAATTTAGCCAATAATGGCAAGAATTACGTCCATTGTACCAAAAGTCGCCCCTTTCGCGCACAATGAGGATTGGCTTTGATGAAACGATATGCTTGAAACGTCTCACAACTCGGTGCCATTCCAACCGCATAATTTTTATAATGTCATTACAACTAAAAGGAGACGATCAAATGTCACTAAATCCCGAACAAATGGCGGCCACTCGCCACGAACTGCAAGCTAACTTTGAATTAACGGGTCTGACCAAGGCCCAGGTCGCAGCCGCCCTACACATCTCAGAAACGAAACTGGACCACCTGTTCACGCTCACCCAGCAATCTCTCAATGATCCGTGGATCCTGCGCAATTACCTGCTGGACCAGGTCAAGGCCCAGGGTAAAACACCGGTGCCGTTCACTGCGCTCAGCGGCGACTGGCACCGCCACTGGTTCTTGGATGCTGCCGCCATCGACCAGCGGCGCATGTCCCCCGGCGATAACTGATCATTCACGCCCGATTCTAGCATCGATGGTCAAATGATGTTACACTTGTCACATCAACGGGAATCAATGACAAGTGCGAGGCAAATATGGCAAATCCCAAGAATCAGCTGATTCAAAAACAAACCAAGCAACGGCTTAGGCAAGCAATGGGTGACCTCATTGTTGCCAAGGCCTTCAGCGATATTTCAATCAGTGATCTAACTGAGCGCGCCGGCGTTTCGCGCATGGCGTTTTATCGCCACTACCCGTCCAAGGAAGCAGTGCTGATTGATTACGTCGATGAGCAGCTCGCCCCTTTATACGACTTCCTGACCCGCCTACCGCACAAAGGGCCGCTATTCATCTGCCAGGCGTACTTTCAGTATGTCGACGCGCACAGCGGCTTGTTTGAGGCGTTGATCCAAACGGGTGCCGAGCTGGTGCCAGCCGAGTGCTTTCGCGATTACGCCGTCCGTTTCTACGCGGAGAATGTCCCTCAGGTGCCCTTTGCACCGGACTTTAAGCGCTATTTTAACAGCTACGTTGGCGCGGGCTTGTACCAGATGACTCTGGATTGGATCAAAGATGACAAACGCGCGCCCCGCACCCTGCTGGCCCAAATTGCTGCCAAACAGGCCGTCTGATTGGTACCCCGTCTTTCCCCCTCATACACAAACCACGGGAATCGTTATTTATGGCTAGTATCCTCGCCATTACAGCATTTCTTCCCTTAACTGGCACAATCAATCTTAGACCAATAGGAATCAATAGCGTCCGTCGGGCCGTTCACTACCGACAAAAAAGCCGCTCACCGAGCGGCTTTTGCGTTACCACAGATAATCGACCGGGTTCTTGATGTATTCATCGTAAACCTCTCGCACGATTTGCATCTGCCCCGGCGTGAACGCAGGCAACGCAGACGCCCGGGTGTTCCGTTCGATTTGCGTCGGATTGCTTGCGCCGGGAATGACGGCAGACACCGCGTCATACATCAGAATGTACCGCAGGGCCAGCCCGGCTAAGTCTGCCGTGCCAAGCCGCTGCTTCAGCACGTTTGCGGCCTTGACCCCTGTCAGGTAGTCAACCCCAGAGAAGGTCTCCCCTTTGTCGAAGAGCTCACCATGGCGGTTGTTGGCCCGCTGATCAGTCGGCGCAAACTGCGTGGTCGCGGTGTACTTGCCGGATAGCAGCCCCGAGGCCAGTGGCACGCGGGCCAAAATGCCGACGTTTGCCGCCTTGGCCGCGGCGAAGAAGTGCTGCGCCGGCCGCAGCCGGAACATGTTAAAAATGATTTCCACGGCGCTGATATCGTACTGCAGGGCCTTCAGCCCTTCCTCCACCCGCTCCACCGACACCCCGTAGTTGCGAATCTTGCCAGCTTTTTTCAGCTGGTCCAGGTGCCAGAACATTTCCGGGTCATAATACGTCTGCATGGGCGGGCAGTGCAGCAGCACCATGTCCAGCGCATCAAGCTTCATGTTTTGCAGCGACTCGTCCACGTAGCGGTCAAGGTGCGCGTTGTCGAAGTGGGCCATCGTCAATGGCGACTCCTTGCGCCCAATTTTTGTGGTGAAGTGAACGTCCGGATGAGTGCGGACAAAATTGCCGACCGTCCGCTCCGAGTTGCCGTCCTGATAGCCATCCGCAGTGTCAAAAAAGGTCACGCCTTGCGCGTAGGCCTCGGCCAGCGTGGCGTCCGCATCCTGTTGACTGAACGGGGCGCCCCATTTGCCGCCCAGTTGCCAGGTGCCAAGCGACACCTCGCTGACCTTGAACCCAGTTTTACCTAAAGTGCGATAGTTCATCAATGATTCCTCCGTTTCCAGTTCTCAGTATAGCAAATCGCCAACCTGAACGCCGCAGCAGTTGAAAACAAGGCTAATGAGACAATCATGAGCTTTGGTTGCGTATCTTGCTTTTTGCTTCTGGTGACAGCGCCTACAATTAAAGTGAACAAATAAATAAAAGGGGTGTATTTCATATGGCAAATAAGCCAATTGTCAGTTTGATCACCGGGGCCGAGCGCGGATTGGGCCTCCAGTACGCAAAGAACCTTGGTAAAGCGGGTCACGTGATCATCATCGGGGCGTATGACATGACCGCCGGCGCGGCGGCACTAAAGGAGCTTCAGGACGCCGGCCTCACCGCACTGCTTTGTCACTGTGATATCACGGATCAGGCAGCGGTGGACGAGACCATGGCGACCATCAAGGCCAAGTATGGTTACCTGAATATCCTCTTGAACAACGCCGGTATCTCCAGTCCCGCGTTTGAAAAACCTTCCGAGACTTCCGATGCGCACATTGAAAAGTGCTTCGCGACTAATTTCTACGGCACGAACCGAGTGATTCGCGCCGCGGTGCCGTTGCTGGAAGCTGCCGACTGGGCCAAAGTGATCAACATGACCTCCGACTTGAGTTCACTGACTCGCGCGATGGATGCCAAATACGGCTACTCCAAGATCAATGACCTGCCTTATCAGGCCTCCAAGACCGCGGTCAACGCGCTAACGATGGGTTACGCAAAGGAATTCGCCGGCACCCACATCACCGTCAACTCGGTCAACCCTGGCATGACTGCCACTGATTTGGTCAACAAGAAGGCCTTTGAAGCCAACGGTGCTCAATCGGTCGAAGCTGGCGCCAAAGCCGCAACTGATCTGGCTCTGGCCAAAAGCAACGATGTCAACGGCGAATTTCTAGAAGCTGCTGGCAAGATTGCCTGGTAATCTTATCGGCTATTTTTGAGACTAAAGCATCAAGCGGTTTTAACCCAACCCACAAGCGTCCCTGCAGTGCGATTTATTTTTAGAATCGCGCTGCAGGGACGTTTGCGCACTTACGCGTTGCGTATGGACCGCGACTAGGTCATTTTCTTGTCGGTGCTTGCTGGTCTGGTGCGCCTCAATGTTGTCAGCACAGATGCCGTTGGCCAGCACTTCTTGGGCCATTCGGCAACGGGCGGAGGCGCTGCCGAGGTGGGCGCGAACACAGCTGCTGCTTTTAATCGCCCAGTTCCGAACAACTGTCAATTCGGCCGGTCCGGTTAGCTTACTATATCAAAGTGTTACACTAGAGTCGTTAATCACTAAGGAGTGAGCACATGAGTAATGTATTGATTTTAGGTGCAAACGGGCAAATCGCTCGCCTTGCAGAAAAGCAGCTGTTGAGTGAGCCGAAGCATCACCTCACCTTGTTCTTGCGCAATGCCAAGCGCCTAGAAATCACTGATCCTGACCGCGAAACCGTCATCGAAGGCGATGCCACCGACCCTGATGCGTTGAGCGAGGCAATGGCCGATATTGACATTGTCTATGCCAACCTTGGCGGCGGTCAGACCATTGAGACCCAGGCGAAAGCGGTCGTGCAAGCAATGGACCGGGCCAAGGTCAGCCGGTTGATTTGGATTTCGACGTTAGGCATCTACGACGAAGTGCCAGGCGCATTTGGCAAGTGGAATCACCAGCAACTCGACGGCGGCTATTTGGAACCCTACACAGCCGCTGCGAAGGTCATTGAGAATTCCAACTTGGACTACACGATTATTCGGCCAGCGTGGCTGCAAAACAACGACACCGTAGATTACGAGCTGACCCACCGGGATGACCTGTTTAAGGGCACCGAGGTGTCACGCAAGAGTGTCGCCGATTTGGTCACCAAGCTGATCAATGACCCCAAGAAGTACGTGAAGGACTCGCTGGGCGTCAGCCAGCCGCACACCGATGGTCCCAAACCTTCGTTTTACTAATTAATGTCCCCCCAAAAAAGCGTCGACCCTGTGCCGGCGCTTTACTGGTGCCCACCGGCGCGTCCCGAATTTTTTTTGCCTGCCCCCTTTCCAAATCCAGCATCGCGTGCTAAAGTAGTCACAATCACAAACGAAGACTTGCAAGACCAGTAACCAACGGCGTTCTATCAGTGATGTGGGGTCAGTGAAAACCCACTTAGACCAAGCTCTTGGCGAATAACCCTTGCTCATGTCTCTGCCCCAAATGGCAATGGCCAAAGTAGACGCAGACGCAACCGGCGCGTTATCATCCGGAACCGCATGTCAGTGCGGATTGAGGTGGTCTATTTCGGATAGGCAACTAGGGTGGTACCGCGAAAAGTCTTTCGTCCCTTGCGTTAGGGACGGAAGGCTTTTTTCGTGCCTAACGAGCCGAGGCGAAAGCCCGTCTCGGCCGTATCTGTCATGGTTGAAAAAAATCCGGAGATGAAAATGATGCATTTAATTATTCCTGAACACTATGATCCAAAATTGTCCGTTAAAGAAACCGAAGCGGCGATCCGCTACATCCGTGAAACGTTCCAAGACGAGTTCGGCAAACAGCTCGGCCTGCAGCGCATGAGCGCGCCGATGATGGTGGCAAAGTCCACCGGCCTCAACGACAACCTCAACGGCGTTGAAACCCCGGTCTCCTTCACCATGAAGGACATGCCCGGCGAGCAAATGGAAATTGTGCACTCGCTGGCTAAGTGGAAACGCATGGCGCTTTACCGCTACGGCTTCGGCATGCATGAAGGCCTGTACACCAACATGAACGCGATTCGCAAAGACGAGGACCTCGACAACTTCCACTCCATATATGTTGACCAGTGGGACTGGGAAAAAGTCATCGCCAAGGAAGAGCGCACCGAAGCCACGCTCAAAGACACCGTGCGCCAAATCTTCAAAGTGATCAAGCACATGGAAGATGAAGTTTGGTACAAGTATCCGCAGGCCGTCCACCACTTGCCTAAGGACATTCACTTTCACACCACCCAGGAGCTGGAGGACCGGTGGCCGGACCTCACCCCCAAGCAGCGCGAGGATGCCATCTGCAAAGAAGACGGTGCCGTCTTCCTGATGCAGATCGGCGGCCCGTTGAAGTCTGGCAAGCGTCACGATGGCCGCGCCCCTGACTACGACGACTGGCAGCTGAACGGCGATATCCTGTTCTGGTATGAACCGCTCGACTGCTCGCTGGAGATTTCATCAATGGGCATCCGGGTCGATGAAGATGCCATGCGCCGCCAGCTTAAAGCGGCAGGCGCCGAAGACCGCTCCGAGCTGCCGTTCCACAAACTGCTCTTGGCCGGCAAGCTGCCTTACACCATCGGTGGCGGGATCGGTCAAAGCCGCCTGTGCATGTTACTCTTGGGCAAGGCCCACGTCGGTGAAGTCCAAGCTTCAGTCTGGCCGCAGGACATGATCGACAAGTGCGAAGCCGCCAACATTCACATCCTTTAATCCAGCCTGTTCAAAGCCGAGTGCGCCTGCACTCGGCTTTTTAGCACCACGAAAAAAGTGCCAGCAGCCGCTGGCACTTACTCATTCTGATCGACGCCGTCCTTGGCCACCGCCCCTGGGTGCTCACGCTTAAAGGCTTGCCAAGTTGGCCGCGGCACCGTGATGAACCGATTGGCGGTCAAATCTAGCACCTCAAAAGTGGGCAAGCGCCGCGTATACACCTGAAATGCAATCACGACGGCCACAACCGCCAGCAGCAGCCACCACCAGGCGGTAAAGGCGACGATGAACAGCACCACGAGGATGGTGCCCCAGGTCCACGCAAAAGCGCGTTCCGTCTTTTTGCCTGCCTGCTTGGAATAGCGGTGCGTTGGGTCTAGTTCTGTCATAGTCTTGCCTCCACTTGATTGTCCTCACTTAAGCAACCGGACCGATTTTACAGTTTGGTCGCCCTTTCCGCCTGTTTTTCCGCTATACTGAAAGAGCATTCAGGAAAGGACCTCGTCATGCATATCAACGGTTCAATCAATCTATCCGAGCAGTTCCATGCGCTAAGCAACGCCGAAACTGGTTATATTCACGCACATCTGCACGACCTGCATCTGAACAACTCCCAGGCCAGGTTGCTGAAATACATTGCCGACCATCCCGGTGCGTTGCAAAAAGACGCCGCCGCGTACCTTAACCGGCAAAATGCCACTGTGACCAACATGCTCAAAGGGCTGGAAACGCGTGGCTTGATTGAGCGCAAGATTCCTCGCGATAACGAGCGCCAAAAGCAGCTTTACCTCAGGCCCGCGGGCGTTGAGCTGGTCAAAGCGATTCGCGCCATTTTTACGGCACTTGAACAGCAAATCGAAGCGGCGGTGCCAACAGCCGACCAGCCCCAGCTGATTGCCCAGCTGCAAGCCATCGCTGCTAAAATTAATTTGATTCCGTAACCACTCAGCGACCACTTTAAGCGGCCGCTTTTTCGTCCCGTCAGACAATCAGGCCAGGTACAATTCCCGCAACGTTTGAATTTGCCGGTTGGTTAGCTGTAAGGCTTCATGCAGGTACTGCTGCATATCCCCGTAGGTCTCATTGATTGCCGCCAGCGCGGTATCCAGGTACTCTGGATACACGGTCCAGATATCGGTGAGACCCTGCATCATGTTTGCATTGCCGCCTTCCGCCTTCGCCTGCTCGAGCACTTCTGACAGCGCCGGCTGGATGAACGTGTTGGTGGCCAGGTAATCCTTGCGAATTGTCGCCTGATCAACGCCTAAAGCGGACAACACGTACACCGCAGCCATCCCAGTCCGATCCTTACCCGCCGAGCAGTGAAACAGCAGCGTGTCGTCGCTGTTTCCCAGAGCCAGATCAAAAAACTCACGATAAGCTTTTTGCGCCGACTCGCTCAGGGCTAAGTCACGATAGGTCCGAAGCATGTTGTGGTAACCCGCCTTAGGATCCTGCGAAAACATCTGCTGCTCCTCGGCCCACGTCTTGGACACCTGCGTCTTATCTTCGCTGAACACCGGGTCAAATACGTAGCGCGCCGAATCCGGCAGCCGGTCAGGCTTTTCCTGGCGCTCATCGCGCGTGCGAAAATCAACATCTACGCGCACCCCGTACTCATGCAAAAAGGCCACGTCGCGGTCCGACAGCCGGTCGAGGCCGCCCGAGCGGACGAGCCGGTGCGCGGCCAGGTGCTGCCCAGACATGGTCTGATAGCCGCCAAGGTCGCGAAAATTATAGCCATGATGGATGTTCATTAACGTCGGTTCCAATTCGTCTCACTCATTTCCTTTAGTCTTGTCTGTCCATTTTAGCGCAAACCGCTTCCAAAGTCGCGCTGACTTCTAGCGTGAAAATAGCCTATAATGATCGTATCCAATTTTCTGAAAGAAGCGATCATTTTGCCCGCCACCCAACCGCATGAAAAACCAATGCTGGTCGTCGCCATTGTCGCGCTGATGTCCTTTCTCGGGGTGCTGACGGAAACCTCGATGAACACGACCTTTCCGGCGCTGATGAAAGCTTTCAACGTCTCTTTGGCGACCGTTCAATGGGTAACTTCCGGCTACCTGCTCGCCGCTTCCCTGGTGATGCTGACCTCAGCTTACATGAAACGCCGCTTCACCAATCGTCAGCTTTTCATGAGCGCGGCGGCCCTGTTCATCATCGGCGACCTGCTATGCGCAACTGCCCAAGTGTTTCCGCAGCTGCTGGCGGGTCGCCTGATTCAGGCGGGTTGTGTCGGCCTTTGCACGCCGCTGATGGTCAACATCATTCTTGACGTCGTCCTCCGGGCCAAGCTGGGGTTGTACATCGGTATCGCCAATGTGATCGTGCTGATCGCCCCGGCGCTTGGCCCCACTTTTGGCGGGGCCGTTACCGCGTTTGCTAGCTGGCGCATGATTTTCTGGGTGACGCTGCCTCTCGCCTTGCTCCTGCTGATCCTCGGCAGCGCGCACATTCATCAGTACACCACCCAAAGCCGGTTGGCGTTTGACTGGGTCCGCTTCGGCCTGCTCGGCGGGGCACTGATCGCGCTGAACCTGGGGCTGACCACCATCAGCACCCGCCGCTGGCTGATCGTGGCAGTCCTGCTGCTGGTATGCGCACTTTGCATGCTCCTGTTTCTGCTTCTTTCCCGCACGAGCACCCGGTTTCTGTTCTCCCTGACAGTCTTCAAGCACCCAGCGTTTCTGTTCAGCTTTCTGCCTTACCTCAGCTTGCAATTCGCCAATGTCGGCATCAATTTTCTCTTGCCGAATTACGTCCAGGAAGTCTTCGGCGCCTCCGCGCTGATTGGCGGGCTGATCTTGCTGCCCGGCTCCGTGTTTAACGGGTTAGGCCAGCCGGTATACGGCTGGATGCTGGACCACTTTGGCGGCCGCCTGCCGCTGCTTTTGGGCGATGGCCTTTTCACCGTTGGCGTGCTCGCCATGACTGCCCTTGGCCCGGCCCTCGGGGTACTGGGGGTCACCATCGCGTACCTAATTTTTGCCATCGGCCGGTCGATGGCCTTCAGCAACTCGGTTGCTTATGGCCTCAAAGCGCTGCCCAAAACGCTGCAGCCCGACGCCAACGCGCTGTACAACATGGGCCAACAGGCGGTCGGGGGCATCGGCACAACGGTGTTGTCACTGCTCATGACCGCGGTCCATCATCCCGGCTGGAGCCACGCCCAAAATATCGCGGCAGGCAGTGCCTGGGCGTTTGGGCTGCTGGTCGCACTGGGCGTGGTGATTTTCGCGCTCTACTGGCATTTGCTAAACCGCACTACCGCGCAGTAAACGCAACTTTCAGCCAGATCGGGCTTGAAGATGAGAGCGTCCATACCCGCGCCAGGATTGGCTGATCTCGGTCGATCAGGCACGCTTGCATTGACATCTCAAAAATAATCAGTACACTCACAGTTATTGTCAGTGTACTGATTATTTTTTTGGAGGCAAACGGATGAACACTGCGTATTTACTGCTGGAAACTGCCAAGCGGTTAAAGCATCAACTGAACACTGCGCTCAGCAAGGAGGACACCACCGCCCAGCAGTGGGCCGTGCTTGAGGCGCTCGACCGGTTGAACAGCGAGGCCGACCCCATCACCGCCGCGCGCATCGCTGATGCCATCGACAGCGACCGGCAAACCACCGCGGCCGTGGTCCTGCGCCTAGCGGATAAAGGGTGGCTTAACCGCACCCCGTCCCCGGCCGACAAGCGCGCCGTGGTCCTCGAATTGACTGCCGCGGGAAAAGCCAAAGGCACCGCGCTAAAAGCCGTGGCCGGAAGGACTCTCACTACTTTTTTACAGCCGTTGCCGGATGCGGCGCAACACCAACTGGCGGCTGGACTGACAAAACTATTGGAGGAAAATCATGACTGAAACAATTTTGATTATCGGCGGCACCGGCAACATTGGCTTTCCGCTGATCAAACTGCTTGCCCAGGACGACCAGATTCATCTCGTTGCCGGCGCGCATGATTTAGCCAAAGACCAAGCCCAGTATGGGGACTTGCCAGTCGAATTGCGTCACTTCGACTTTCTCGACGCTGCACCCTTTGATCAGACCTTGGCAGGCGTAGACCGCGTCTTTTTCGTGCGACCGCCGCAGCTGGCTAAACCCAAGCAAGACATGCTGCCGTTTTTAAATCAGGTCAAGGCCCATCAGATCAAGCAAACGGTGTTCGTCTCCATGATTGGCGTGGAAAAGAATCCGGTGACCCCGCACCATAAAATCGAGAGCATGATTGTATCACTTGGTCTGCCGCACACCTTTATCCGGCCCAGCTTTTTCATGCAGAATCTCAGCACCACGCACCGCGAGGACATCTGCCGGCGCAATGACTTATTCATCCCCGCGGGCAATGCCAAGACCAGCTTTATCGACACCGCAGACATCGCCGCGGTCGCCGCAAAGGTTCTCACCTCACCAGCCGTGCCTGAGCAAAAGCTCAACATCACCGGCCCTGAGGCCATCACCTACGCCCAAGTTGCCCAGACCATGTCTGCGATTTTGGGCCGGCCCATCACTTACTCCAAACCCAGCCTGCTTAAATTCCGCAAAACCATGCTGCAGCGCGGGGTAAAAAAGGACTTTGTCAACGTGATGGTCATGCTTTATCTGATCACCCAAATGGGCAACGCCAAGCAAATCACCCAAGACCTGCCTAATTACCTCGGGCGGCCTGCGCATTCAGTGGCTGAGTTTATTACTGCCAATCAACGCCTTTTCGCACCGGCCAAGTAAGCCACGAAAGTCGTGCGTGCACCAAGGCAAAGGGCTAAACTGGTTTCAGATGGGGGTGATTTCAGTGGCAAATTCTTCCACTGAGGGAACAAATCAATTACTGAAAACAATGCTAGCTAAAGCCGCCGATGCCAAGCAATTCGCGGCCACATGGGATTTTGGTGATGCCAAGGACCCGCTGCCAGCACCGCTGATTCGCCGCGTTCTGAAGCACGCCGGGGTCCTGGAGACCGAGGCGCAATTGACCGCCGACTGGTTGAAGACGACTGAAGCAGCCCAAGACAAAGCGTGGCAGGCGCTGCAGCAAGCCACTGCAGAATTTTGTCAGCTGTTTGCAGCCGGCGCCGACGTCACAGCTGAACTGCCGAGCTACCGCCGGTTTGAAGGCATGACGCTGCGCGAGTTGGCATGGCAGATGAGCATCGACATTGAAGACCTCGAGCTGCCTGAGGCGCGCGCCGCGGCGCTGACCGACCCAAATCAAGTGGGCATGTACGCCGAAGCTCAGCGTCAATTTACGACCCAGTATCCGGGGTTCCGGTTCGAACCTGCGACAAAATAGCAAGTTTGCTTCGTAAGAGTCGTGATTAGTTGTCATTACATGATTAAAATAATTTTGGAATCACAATTAGAAGGCTACTCATGAAACTAATCACAGTCGAAGAACATTACGATACGGACGCAAACATCGCGCAGTTCAATCAATACTCAGAAGTTAAAAACAACAATCCGTTCCAGGATCAGTTAAAGCCGGACTTAGTCGATTTCAGCCGAAAAGTCGCGTACATGGACGCGCATGGCATTGACTTGCAGGTTATTTCTGACGCCGGCAATTCGGCGCAGGTCCTGCCTGACGCCTATGCTGTCGATGGCGCCCACGCCCAAAACGAAACATTGGCGGAAAACATCAGTCACTACCCGACCCGCTTTGCCGGCTTAGCCACCTTACCAGCAAACACGCCGGACAAAGCCGCTGAGGAACTCGAATACGCCGTGACCAAACTCGGCATGAAAGGCGGCATCATCAGCGGTTCGATCAATGGGCAGTTTTTGGACGATCCCAGGTTCGAGCCCATTTTTGCCGCCGCCGACAAGCTGGGGACGACCCTGTACCTGCATCCTGGCGTCATTACAAACGACCAACGGGTCATGTTATATGACAGCAAGGCTTATCCAGCTGCGACTGCCAGCATGATGGCCGGTGCAATGTGGGGCTGGCACATGGAAGCTGGGATTCAAATCATGCGCATCATCACGGCCGGCCTTTTGGAAAAGTACCCGCACTTCAAATTCGCGTCCGGGCACTGGGGCGAGTTCGTGCCGATGTTTTTGGAACGCATCGATGGGTTCAGCGGCATCGTCACCAAGCTACCACACAAGTTCTCTGACTATTACAAGCGTCAGGTCTATATTTCACCCTCTGGCATGTTCACGGCGCCGCAGATGCAGCTGGCCCTGACGGAGATGGGTGCCGATCACATCATGTGGTCCGAAGACTTCCCTTATGTAAAATCCGGCGATACCACCCGGGAATTCTTGGCTTCTGCTGACCTGACAGACGCACAGCGCGACGCCATCGCCCACGGCACTGCCGAAAAGGTATTTGATCTGTAAGGAGGATTGTTCATGGCTGATTCGAAAATTATTACTTTGATCACTGGCGCCGATAAAGGCATCGGGTTTGCCACTGCCAAGGATTTGGCTAGGGCAGGCCACCACGTCCTGATCGGGGCGCGCAACCAGGCGCGCGGGCAGCAGGCTGTCCAAGCCATACGTGCCGATGGCGGCACCGCAGACTTCGTCCAACTGGACGTGACCGATGACGACCAAGTCAAGGCGGCTGCGGCCAGGATTCAGGCCGATTACGGCTATCTCAGCATCCTGATCAACAACGCCGGGATTGCGGTGGACGCGCACCAAAAGCCTTCTCAGCTGCCAATCGACCAGATCCGCAAAGACTTTGAGGTCAACTTCTTTGGTCTGGTCCGAGTCACGCAAGCCATGGTGCCGCTGCTGCGGGCGGGCAAACCGGCCAAAATTGTGAACGTCACGTCCAACATGGGCTCATTCGGCCTGGCCACCGATCCTAACTCCCGCTTCTATCAAGTTTCTTCGCTGGGCTATCAGGCCTCAAAGGCCGCGGCGAACTTTGCCACCGTCGACTTTGCCAAGGAATTGGGCGATGAAGGCATCACCGTCAACTCCGTCAATCCTGGTTGGACGGCTACGGGCTTTGGCGGCCGCGACGAAAGTAAGCCCGCCATTCCCGGTATGCAAAGCATTCAAGAAGGCGCCGCTCAAGTGGTTAAAATGACCACTACCAGCAGCAAGCAGACCCTCACCTTCACCGAAACAGCCGGCCCGTTGCCTTGGTGATGGACTCACCCTGATGCTGAAAAAGGCTCCTGACCTCAACGAATAATCGTTGAAGATCAGGAGCCTTTTCATATGTGAAATAGGTTACTTCAGCGCGTCTGCCACTGCCTGGTTCACAGTTGCCTGCTGGCTTTGAATCAACGCCACCCGACTGGTGATCACGCTGGTGTCCATCTTGATCTCGCGGCCAAGCCCTGGCACGTCGATCTTCGGTTCAAAGAAGGCCTTGAACTCATCCAAGCGCTGCTGGGTCCGGAAGACGCCGGCAGTCACGGTGATGTAAGTCGTGAACTCCATGTCGCCGCCGACAGTTTCGTTCAGCCAGCCCCAGTTATCGCGCAGCCAGTCCCAAGCGAGCTGTTCGCCTTTCGGATTGGCCAAAACGCCGCGGTACCAGCTCCGCAGATCCTGCGGCTTAATGGTATCAGGATCCTTGTACAGCGCGATGATCTGCTTCAGAACGGCCTCGTCATCACTAGCCGGCAGAGCCTGCGCCAATGCGCTCTTCACGCTTGGGTCAACGGCCTTGCGGTAAGCGTCAAGCAGCTGATCAGCCAACTGAGTGCTGCTGAAGTGCTCAGTCTCGTTCGCCAAAATAGCGGTCCGGGCAGATGCCGGCAAGCTCGCCACGTCATCGGCGTGTTGCTGGAACAGCTCGTGCTCCTGAGCAATTGTATCCGGGTTTTCAGCATAACCGGCAGCGCCCAGGATCCAGTTGCGGGTCAACTGGTCGTCCACCGATTCACCGGCCTTTTCAGTTAGGCCCAGGCGTGCGTACTGGCCAGCGGACAGCTGGTTGTAAAACGCCTTGAGCTGCTTTTCTTCGGCAGAATCCGGCGCCACAAACTTGCGCAGCTGACGGGCCGCCTGGTAAATCGCCGTGTTGACGATGTTGGACTGGCTGTCCTTGAACCGCTTCAGCAGCGGCACAACGGCGGCATAAGTCGTCACACCCGCTTCGGCCTGCAGGCGCGTGTCTTGGATCAGCTGCAGCTTGGTGGTCGGATCAAGCTGGTCCGCGTCTTTCAAGATGTCGGCTAACAGGGCATCATCGTACTTCACGATGAAGTGTGAGTTGTTGCCAACGTTCAGACGGAACGGCTTGCCTTCCTTGGCGCGCAGGTCGGCATACTCGCCTAGGACAATTTCCTTGTCCTTCATGATTTGCGGCGCTTCGGCATAGTTGCTTTCCAGCGGAATCTGCCACTGACGGCCAACGTCTTTTCCTTCGCCGATGAAGAATTGCTTCTGGCTCAAGGTCAGCTTGCCATTGACGACCTTCGCGGAAACAACCGGGTAACCCGGCTGCTCGAGCCAGGAGTTCATGATTGCCCCGACGTCGAGGCCGGACGCATCGCCCAGCGCTTGCCAGAGGTCAGCCCCCTTGGCATTGCCGAACTTGTGGGCGTCAAAGTACGCCTTCAGGCCCTTACGCAGCTTCTCGTCGCCGAGCAGCGCGCGGACCATGACCAGCATGCGTGAGCCCTTCGCGTAAACAATCGCGCCATCGAACACGGAATCGATGTCGGCCGGGTCCTCAACGGATACATGAACGGACTGAACACCATCGGTGGCGTCACGCTGCAAGGCGGCTGGAACTTCAGCGACTTGGTACAATTCCCAGATGCGCCAGTCCGGCTGCAAGGCGTCGACACTCAGGTATTCCATCATGTTGGCAAACGACTCGTTAAGCCATAGGTCGTCCCACCACTTCATGGTGACCAGATCGCCGAACCACTGGTGGGCCAGTTCATGCGTGATGACCGTCGCCACATACTGCTTGACGGACAGCGACGTGTTGTCCGGATCGATCAAAATGGCGGCTTCACGATAAGTGACTAAGCCCCAGTTCTCCATGGCGCCGGCAGAAAAGTCCGGCAGCCCCAGCTGATAGGAATGCGGCAGCGGGTACTTGGTCTGGTAAAAGTCTTCGTAGAATTCGATGGCGCGCTTGGCGATGTCCAGGGCAAAATCGAGTTCCTTCGGCTGGTGCGCCTTAGTGGCAAACACCCCGATTTCAACCCCGGACTTGGTCTTCGTCAGTTTCTTTTGCATGTCGCCAAAAGCAAAGGCAATCAGGTAAGTGGACATGCGCAACGTCGTGTCAAAGTAGTGCACGCCGTTTTTGACCTTTTTCTCCGGCATGTTGGCGATGATGATATCTTCCGGCTTTTCGTCGAACTTAATGGCAACATCGAACGTTGCCTTGGCCTCTGGCTCGTCGACCCCAGGAAAGGCCTGGCGCGCCGCGGTGGACTCAAACTGCGTACCAATGAGTTCCTTCTTCTGGCCGTCAACGGTGTAGTAGGACGGGTAAATCCCCATCATCGAATCGGTGAGCGGCGCGCTGTAAGCAATCGTCAGCGTCGTCTCGCCCGCTGCAGGCAGCGTGATGTCAAACTTCTCGTTAGCGTCATCCACTGTAAATGGCACGTCTGCGCCACCTGCTGTGACTGACTCAATTTTGAGGTACTTTTGATTCAACGCGATCTGCGCTTCAAGTGCCTGACCAGTAACAGTGGTTTTGCCCACAATGGTCTTCTTGTCCCGATCGATATCAAGGTACAAGTCGTAGTGTGAAGGTTGGAACATTTCGTATAAGTATTTTGCCATTATTTCCCCTCCGAAATTTCAGTGTGTTTTCATTATAGCCTATTCGAGCGCCAGATGCGCCGCTTCGGCTCAAGTTCATCAGCGCCAAGCAACCTAATCCATGAAAAAGTCCCGCACTTCGTCGGCGACTTTCGGCAAAAACTCGTGCCCGTACTCGGGCAGCACATAGAGCTTCTTATCGCCAGCCAGCTTGTTATACGCCGCAAACTGCGCCGGCACCGGGACCACCTGGTCCTGCAGCCCCATCCCCCAAACCACTGGAGTCTTGATGGCCGCGGCAAAATGCTGCACGTCGATGTACTCCAGGGTATCAAAGAACTGGGCCTCGCGTTTGTGCAGCGGGTCACGGTACTTAAACCAGTACGCCAGCTGATCGTAGCCATTGGTCTCGGCGCCCAACTGGTAAGCCTTTCGATAATCACACAGGAATGGGTAATTCACATAGGCCCGGTGAATGGTGGGCACGAGCCCAAGCGTCGCCAAGGTCAGGCCGCCGCCTTGCGAGCTGCCGGTCGCGTAAAGCCGAGAAGCGTCCACGCCGGGCATCCCCGCTAAAATATCGGCCGCCTCAGAGCAGTCGAGGAAAACACTGCGGTAATACAAATGCGCCGGCCCACCTTCCACGCCGCGGATGATCAGCCCTTTCAGTGTGCCGCCTTTGGTTTTTGTCGTGTCCTCGCTGGGCCCACCTTGCCCGCGGACGTCCAGCGCCAACACCACAAACCCTTCGGCGGCCCAGCCAAATTTCTCGGTGAAGTCGCCGGCATCTACGTGATAACCGTGAAACATGAGCAGGCCCTTGTGCGGCTTGCTGGGATCAAAGGGCTTAGGCATGATCAGCTGCGCGTGGATGCGCGCATTGCCGACGCCGGTGAACCACAGGTCATAGGCCTGCGCCACGCGACTTTTTATCGCGACTGGCGTCTGCTGAACATCCGGCGCCAATGCGCGCATTTCCTTGAGGCCGCGTGCCCAAAATTCGTCAAAATCTGCGGGCCGCTGCCCCATGCCGCGATAATCTTTAAACTGCTTAATGTCGATCATGGTTACTTACCCTTCGCCTGGTCAACTAATGACAGCGCGGTTGCCAGCACCTTCTCACCGTTCATGCGGCCGTAATCCATCATGTTGATGGCCTGAACCGGTACGGGCAAGTCAGCCTGCAGCTTGCGCACGGCATAGCTCACCTGCGGCCCGATCAGAATGACGTCGGGATTATATTTGCCCACTTGTGACTCCAAACCATTGACCCCAATTGCCGTGATTTCAGCATCGACGCCTTGGGCTTCGGCAGCCTTCTTCATCTTTGTCACCAATAAACTACTAGAAAATCCGCCAGCACATGCCAGTAAAATATTCACTTTTGCCATTTGAAGTCCTCGCTTTCTTTACAGGATTAGAGTAGCTTTCCACTTAATTGATTGCAACCGTTTTCTGGAAACTTTCCACCCGCATTTTTTCCATGTTATTGAGGCCCTAATGACATCTTTGTCCGGACAGGGTATACTCACTTTTAACCAGAAAGAAAATGTTTGGAGGAAACGCTTATGGGCAATCGTTCACGGGCCTACCGGGTCAGCATGCAGGCGCTGTTTCTCGCGCTGATTGCGGTGCAGACCATGGTCCCGATGCTGGGATACCTGCCGCTTGGCTTCGTTAATCTGACCATCATTCACATCACCGTCATTATTGGCGCTATCATGTTCGGCCCTGGCGAAGGCCTCTTGATCGGCACGGTGTGGGGTGTGTTGACCATCGTGCGCGCCTACACTGCGCCAACCAGCCCCATGGACACCTTGGTGTTCACCAATCCGCTGGTATCCGTCGTGCCACGCATGCTGGTCGGCGTGTTTGCCGCGCTGACCTTCTGGGGCGTGTACAAGCTGTTCAAAAAAATCGCCATTGCCAGCGTTGTGGCGGGTGCCATTGGCTCCTTGACCAACACCGTGCTGGTCCTGCTGGCGATGGGCACCCTTTACACCGGTCCGGTCGCCTCGGCGTACAAGGTGTCGACTGGCGCCTTGGGTAAGGTGCTGGGCGCAATCGTCGTCACCAACGGCGTCCCTGAAATGATTGGGGCGATGATCATCACCCCGCTGATTGTCGGCGCCTTGGTCGCTGCAACGCACATGCGGCCGTGGCGGGCAGCCAAAAATTAATTATTGAAGTCAAAAACAGTGTCTCACCATCGCGGTGGGACACTGTTTTTTTCGTCATGATCGAATTTGACCAGGCGCCTCTACTCTTGGTGCTGGGCGAGGTAATTCTGCTTATGGAACCAGGCGACACTTTTATCGAACAGGGAGACCATATCGTTGGCGAAGTACAGGATGTAGGTGAAGAACAACGTCAGATTCGCATCGCCTTGCAGTGCCGTGACGCCCCACAGCACGATGGAAAAAATGCTTTGAATAATCCAGAAATAATACTGATTGGAAAAGCGCAAAGTCGCCAGCAGCGAGCCCGTCACCCCGATGGTCCCGGTCAGCGCATCAATGACCGGCCGCGGCGAGATGAATAAGTGCGTGTCCATGGCGTACAGCAGCCCGAACACGATGAGGAAAAATGCGGCAATCCCGAGGTATGCCCGCAGCCCGACGTCTTTGAGCTTGCGCACACGCGCGCCGACGTTTTTGGCCCAGCTCGGCATCAGCAGCACTGGGATGTCCAGCAACACGATATAGGAAAGCTGAAGCACCACATCCGCGAAGTTGCGCGCCTGGGCCGCCACCAGAATATAAATAATGGCACTGGTCAGGCCGAACACCCCGTTGAGCGGCCGCACGTTAGTGATCGAGATGGTGCAGGTGAAGCCCAGCATGCCCGCCAGCATCGTCAGCACGCTGAGCACGGTCAGCTTGTTCACGATCGTGGTACCCAGGATCACACCCAGCCCAAACATCAGCAGGATATAACTGGAGAAAGTCCAGCCGCGCATCTGTTGAACATACCAGCGGGGATCGAAAATACTTGTAATTGCCTTATCTTGGTCACGTGAATCTTTCATTGGTCAGCCTCCGTTTTTTGGAAAGTGCGTGATCAATTATAGCCGGTAACAGCCGGCGCATTCAACGTTGACATCCCTTCTAGGCAGTGTTAGCGGTCGATGAAAACTGGGTATAGGCTGCGCGAAAACTCCTGTCACACAAAATAATCGGTCCGCTCGTCGGGCAACCCCAGATGCGCCGGAGTCGTCGTCCGCTCCCCTTTCACTAAGGCAACTGCGACGCGCACAGCATTCTCCGGACTCAGCGCCAGGACATGGTCATCATCCCACATCCAGCCCGTCCGCTGACCCACGCGAAATTTCAGCACCTGGCTGTGTGAGCGGTCCACCGCTGTTAACATCACCGTCGGGTCCTTGGGGTCAGCCGAGTCCTGCGCCACCACGGTGTACAGCTCAAGGCCATCAAACTGATCATGAAGCACTTCACAAACCGCATCGATCACCTGCTGATTCGTCAATCAGGCCACCCCCAGACGGCCTCATTATAGCAGAAAATCGAACACGTGTTCGTTTTCGGGCGTCATTTGCCCATCCGAGAGATGCCAAAGATAGACCGAATCACCTCTAAGCACGAGGTCAACCAGATCCTGGAGACAGCAAGCGCCACGGCATACGACGTCGTGGCACTCAACAGATTATTCTATAAAACGAAAGGCAGGGACATTACGATCACAGCTGCGCCACTTGCTGAATCTTCTCCACCGGTTTGCCCTTAGCCAGCTCGTCGACCACCTTGTCCATCTCCCGAACGCGCCGCATTAGCGGATCAGCGATGGTTTCGACCCGAACGCCGCAGATCATCCCGGTGATCTGGCCAGCCTGCGCGGACCAGTTGGCCTGCGCACAAAAGTCTGCCACCGAAAGGGCCGCCGGCAGCGTGGTGAAACTTTGCGCCGGCCAGCCGGTCAACCAGCCCAGCACGGCATCCAGCTCCGCCTGCGTGCGCCCCTTGCGGCGGCATTTTTGCAGGTAAAGGTCATAAATCTTGGCCATTTTCATCTCACCGATTGGTTTTGCCATGTTGACCCTCCTTTGGCATCGACAATTTATTGACCTCAGTATACCGACTGCCGGGCGAGCTGCCAACCACTCGCGAGCTAGCTGTGACAAATTTAAAACAGGTGTCAGGATGCACTTGGCTTGCGCATTCCCCACCAAACTTTGATACAATGAAAGCGGTTAGAAAATTTGTAGGAACAACTACACTGATGGAGGTTGAACATGAGTTTTCCCAAAGGATTTCTGTGGGGCGGCGCCACTGCCGCCAATCAATACGAAGGCGGCTTTGATGAAAGCGGCAAGGGCCTGACTGCCGTTGATGTCACGACAAACGGCTCAGCAACTGAGCCCCGTAAGGTCACCTGGAAAAAAGCGGATGGTACCACCGGCTTTTCGCCGATGGTCTGGGGCAGTGACTTTTCCGTGCCGAAAGACGCGACCCCAACGGTGCTGCCGGACTACTATTACCCGAGCCATGGCGGGACCGACTTTTATCACCATTACCAAGAAGACATCGAGATGCTGGCCAAAATTGGCTTCACCACCTTCCGCTTCTCCATCGCCTGGAGCCGCATTTTCCCGACTGGCGAGGAAAGTGAACCCAATGAAGCCGGGCTGGCCTTTTACGACAAGGTGATTGACGAATGCGTGAAGCACCACATCGAACCTTGCATCACCTTGCAGCACTACGACACCCCACTGGCACTGGTACAAAAGTATGGTGGCTGGAAAGACCGCAAGCTGATCGACCTGTTCGAAAAGTACGCGACGGTGGTCTTCAAGCGCTACGCCGGTAAAGTTCACTACTACACGACCTTCAACGAGATCAACGCCATGGACGAAGCGCCCTACCTCGGCGGTGGGCTCACCGACCCGACCCCACAAAACCGCGCGCAGGGCGCCCACAACCAGTTTGTCGCGTCCGCCAAGGCGGTTCGCGCGGCGCACAAGATCGGCCAAGGCATTCAGGTCGGCATGATGCTGGCCTACCAACCGGTTTATCCGGAAACCTGCAACCCGAAGGACCAGGTCGCGGCAATGCTCAACATGGAGCGCGGCCTGTTCTACGCCGACGTCCAAGCGGGTGGCGAGTATCCTAAGTCCCGTCTGATTCAATATGAGCGCGCGGGCATCAAGCTGGATGATGCGCCTGAAGACTACGAACTGCTGAAGCAGTACCCCGCTGATTTTCTGAGTTTCTCCTGCTACACCTCGTCAGTGGTCACGGCCGACCCGAGCCGTGATGAGAATGCCCAGGGCAACTTGGGCGGCGGCACGGTCAAGAACCCGTACCTGGAAACCAACGCGTGGGGTTGGGCCACCGATCCTGACGTGTTGCGACTGGCCTTGAATACCTTGTGGCATCGGTATCACAAGCCGCTGTTCATCGTTGAAAATGGTCTGGGCTGGGCCGATGAAGTCGCGGCAGACGGCAAAATTCACGACGACTACCGAATCAACTACCTGCGCTACGCCGTTCAATCCATGAAAGACGCCATCACTGAAGACGGCGTCGACCTGATCGGCTACGCCCTGTGGAGCGCGATCGACCTGGTGTCAAACGGCACGGGGGAAATGAAGAAGCGCTACGGTCTGGTTTACGTCGACCGCGACGACTGGGGCAACGGCAGCCAGCGCCGCACGCCGAAGGATTCCTACTACTGGTACAAAAAAGTCATTCAATCAAATGGTGAGGACCTGGCCTAGATTCAGGTCTCTGTCCCATCAGCGAGCAGCCAGTCATGGCTGCTTTTTTGTTTCACCGGCAAAAAAGGCGCAGCCCCAACACCGGGACTGCGCAGCAGAATTCGTTAATCGGTCGTTTCAATCGTGACCCTAGCGGTCTGATTGGCCCGGTCGAAAACGCCTAAATCAACGGTCACCCCACGCTGCTTACGTGAAGCGGCCAGCGGGTCATCCGCCCGCAGACCAAACGTCACTGGTGCGGCCACAGTCTGCCCATCGACGGTCACTTGGACCTTGGTCGGTTCTTGGCTGAGCGGCACAAAGAGCTGAAGCGGCTGATCAGCGCTAGCCCCTTCATAGTGGCCGACCCGCGGGTGGACTGTCACCGTGACGGTTTGGCCTGCGGTTTGGCCTTCAATCGGCGTGGTCGCAAAGTCGCCCTTAGTGTATGCCATGGTGTGACCGTCATCTTCGTACCAGGTGAAGCGGCCCGGAGCGCCTGGAAAGTACTCGATCAAACGCGCCGACTCTTCCGCCGCCGGATTCTGCGCCGCGTGCTGGGTGACAATCAGACTGCCGGCCTTCACGAACACTGGCAGCTGCGCCAGGGGCGTGGCCACCTCGGCATACGTCCGCCCACCGGCCAGTTGGTCGTTAGACCACAGATCATACCAAGTGCCGGCAGGCAAATAAAGGCTCGGCCGCGTATCGGCGCCGTCTGCCTGCAACTGATAGGCGTCCATGATCGGCGCCACGAGGAACGAGTCCCCCAGCATGAATTGGTCGGCCAGTGCGTGGCCCAACGTGTAAGGTGTGGGTTCAGCCCAAAACGTCGGCCGGACGATTGGCGCGCCAGTTTCTCGGGCTTCATGCGCCAAGGTGTAGAGATAAGGAATGAGCGTCACATGATAGCGGGCAAAGGCGCGACAAATCGCCGCAAAGGGCTCACCAAACTGCAACCCCAGCATTTTCGGGCGATCGCCCCAGCCGTCCATCGATAAAAAGGTCGCGGACGTACACCACCGGATCAGTGCCGGCGTAAATCCCGTCGACATCGCTAGTGATATTGGGATTGCCGGACAGGCCAGTACTCAAATAGGTCCCGATGTGCGCGCGGAGGTTGGCCCAGTGACTGCCAGCCTGATCTCCTGACCAGACGACAGCACTGCGCTGGCTGCCGGCCCAGCCGTCAACCGTGTAGGTCGTGGGCCGCAAATTGCGCGCTCGCATCAGCCGGCCGATTTTTTCCGTTGCGTTCAGGCCGAAGGTGTAGCCCTCGCCGACCCAGGCGACGTCGGTTTTGGCCGCTGCAACGCCAGTATCGAGCTCCTGGGCAAAGTCGCGCTCCCCCTTTTGCGGGTGGGCTGGGTCCTCAGGGGTCAGGCGTTTTTGCGTCCACAACCCCGTCTGCACCCCTTGCGCTTTGGCCCAGCTCACGAAGGCAGCCAAGTTCGCCAAGTCGCCGGCAAACGAGTCTGTCTGGCCGTACCCGGCGCCGTAACCGTCATTGGGAAAGATCGTCCCCAGCGGCATCCCCACGGCTCGGTATTGGTCAAGCACCGCCCGCGCCGAAAACGGGTAGTCGTGCTCACCGTTGAGACTTTCGTGGATCGCGCGTTGCGGCATGCCGTCCGCACCAGGATCAACAAAGGTCACGTGACCTGCACCTGGCACATTTGGCACCAGCGTGCGCCCGGCCACCGTGATGGTCCCAGGCCGCTTGCCCGTGTTGAACGACTCTGGGTTGACGGGCTGATACTCTTTGTAATAGTGCCCGGGTGTCACCTCGACGGCCCCGGCAGAGTCCTTGGTCACTGCTACCCAATAATCCCGGTTGTAAGCATTGAGGTGAACCGGATAAAACCCAGCCCATGGCATCAGCTCGGGTTTACCCGTCAACTCGTGATACCCGTGAATCAAAGCCTGTGGTGTCTCGCCCAGAATCATATAAACATCCCACACCGGATCGTCATGATGGACGCGGACGCCGTGGTGCGGATTGGAAAAATCATATTCGCCCTTCGTGAAGGTGTTGACCAGCAGACCAAACCCGGCCGTGCTCCAGAAAAACGGCACCGGACTGGTGACCCCGCCTTGCGTCCACACGTTTTGGTTCGCGATCTCGACGATTTGGTCGGCCAGCGAAATCACGCCATTGCGGGTGCCGCCGCCAAAAAAGGCCGCGTCGTCTGCCGTGTGCCAGACCTGCGTCCAGCCGTCATCGTCAAAAGTCGGCAGGCCAAAGGAAAATTCAGCTTGGCCCCCGGTGACCAAAAAGCGTCGCCGCTCGACATCAAAGCGCAGCTGGTACTCGCCAAGCTGAACACTCAGCGGCGCGAAGGCGGCATCAAACGGTCGCTGTTCGTGATCGATCACGATTGGCGCCTCAAACTGCTGGCCTGACCCACCGGAAGCCACCGTCTCGTCGGCGTGTTTTTCAACGGCAACGGCGCCTGGTACGGTGGGGTGTTCTGGCCGACTGCCGGCATATGCCAGCAGATGAATGACGTGATCATTGACCGCTGTCATTTCATACTGGTGCACCGCCTCGGTAAAGCCGATCTGCTGCGGGTCTAAGCTGATTTTTTCCATTATTGAGCCTCTTCTCATGATAAAAAAACGACTACCAACGCAGTCGCTAAACTTCCAAATGGCGGTGCTTCAGGCTGGGAAACACGACCCGGTCGGCCGCGGCAATTACAAACCCTTGGCAGAGCAGCGAAAACGCCGTGCCGATATTGATCGCGTACAGCTGCCGCGTGATCAGAAAACACACCAGACTGATTGCAATCGGCGGGATGAATGAGATTGGCTGCGCCACCGCGGCACGGCCGTGCAGCCACTTGAAGCGGATAATCTGCATGAAGTCATCATTGGGGTGCATGATCACGTTGACCCGCTGATAAATTGAGATGGCCACGCCGATGCAAACCAGGCCGAAGAGATCCAGCAGCACGCGCACCGCCAGCGGCCAAGTCTGAATCGGCGTCAGCTGCAGCAAAGCGGTAAAACCGGCGACAACATACGAGAACAGGAACATGTAAATCAAGTTGCCTAGCACTCGCCGCCAGTCAAAGCGGCCGAGAAATAACACATTAGTCGCCGTGACCGCGACGCCTTCAACCAAAAGCACGACCAGCAGCGACCAGTGCAGCGTGTGGGTCAAGTTGACCGCCGACGCCGTCCACAATGCCGAGCCAAGATTCATGCACACGGTCAGGCCGTTGCCGAACCCGTTGAGTAAAATCGAAAACACGAGGTAAAAGCCCAGCTGGGCGGTCGTTGCATCGTGCTGGTGAGAATCAGAAGAAATCATGCGGCAGGCTCCTTTTCAATGCTTTCAGTATAGCGAGCCGCTGCCAGCAAGGAAACCTTTTCATCTAAAAATGTCGCAGCAGCTGTCGACCCCTTTGGTCAAAAAACTTGACCCAGCAAAAAAGCGAGCCCCATGACTCGCTTGCTTCCACAGCTAAAAGTGCTTTACGGCTTCACGCCCACTTGGGTCGGCACGACGTAAATCGCCTTGGCCGCTTTCGCCGCCGACATCCCGCGACTTTGTGCGTAACGCATGAGCAAGCCCGCATACTGGGCGAGCTCTTCCTTGGCGGTAAACCACAGGCCGTCTGCCGGATCATCACTCCAACTCAGCAGGATCGAATTGCTATTGTTTTCATCCTCGTGGACATCGGTGAGAAATTTGATTCCCGATTCATCGTCCAACTTGACCCCCAAGTTAACAAACGTGACGAGCGCCGGCAGCGCAGATGAAGGAATATCAACGTAAGATGGGTAGGTATCAAAGGCAATTTTTCGCATCTGCTATTCCTCCTCTGCAGCTAGCGGCAGCTGAAGGGCTGCGTATGGTTTTCCGTCCGGGGTTTTAGTGAACTGCACCGTGCACGGAAAGATGTCGAGCTGGGAAACGACCTCCGCCCAGGTCATAAATTCATCAGGCAGCGCCCAAAATACCGCCTCGTCGGCGTGGCGCACCGTCATGCCCGGATAATACGCGCCGGTCAAGTCATCCACATAACGCTGGGCCTTTAGCACCGTGAACCGCAGCTGCGCCCAATCGCCTTCATCAAGGTCAACGAGCCGATTATCATCGCGGGAAATCTGATGCTCTGCCCCGAACTGGTCGAGGTCCACTTGCGCGGTGTCCACGACCCAAGTGATCTCACGACCTTCCTCAGTGCCCGCCGGGACCGGCAAGGTCTCCACCTCAAAGAACTGACGCACCACCTGAAAAGCGTCAAGGGCAGTCGCCATGTTTAACGGCTCCCCAGCCGGATCAGGATGGCGAATCAACGCCTGGAACAGCCGGTCTTCCACCTCAAAAGCGGCTGTGCGGTCGGTGATCATGGAAACCGCTTGTTCCGGATCATCAGTCAGTTCGACCCCAAAATCGTCCGCCGTATCAGCTTTGTAGCCGGCGATGTAACGACCATCTTTTTTCGCGCGAAACCACGCTCGGTATAGTTGCGCCATAGCTCCTCCTTTGACCTGCGCAAAGCCCCCAGCAGGTCGCCCTTATGATGGTTCTATCATATCAAAACTTGTCGAAACCGATTACATTTTTATTTACGTAAATTGCAAGAACAAGTTAGCCAGTCGTTGAGGACAATCCCAGAACAGGCCGTTATCAAATAGAAGTTGTGGCGCTAGAGAGACTACTGGGCCATGCGGCGAACGCGCCGAGCTTCGGCCTCAAAGTTTTGCTGGGGTGTGCAGTAGCCCTGTTGTTTGCGAGGCAACTGATTCAAGCGGTCTTGCGTGGCCTGCACTTGACTAGGGCTAATGTCATCTAGGGACATGCCCTTAGGGAAGTCCTGGCGGATCATCCGGTTATGTGCCTCGTTGGTGCCACGGTCGCAGGACGTGTAAGGATGGGCGTAGAAGATCTCAGTTTCCGTCCCAGCAAAAGCAGTATTTAAGGCGGTGAACTCGGGTCCGTTGTCGGCTGTGATGGTCTTGATGCAAGCTCCCCATTCGCGCTTGATTCCACGCAATGCATAGCTCACAGAGTCTGCATCTCGTCCTTCGATCAAGCGGAGAAGCTGGCAACGGGTCTTGCGCTCAATCAGAGTCAAGATGACGCTCTCCTTGCCATTGCGTTTACCGACAATGGTATCCATCTCCCAGTGACCGAACTGCCTGCGTCGTTCAACGACCTTAGGCCGTTCCTCGATACTGCGGCCAGCCAGGCGCTTAGCCTTGGTGTGGTGCTGGTGAGAGGTCTTCCGCTTAGTCTTCTCCAACAGGTCGATATTTCGAATCTCTAGGCGTTGGTCGTCAATGTACTGGTACAAAGTCGAGGCACAAACAAGCTCTTCAGGAGTAAACAGCTTGTGTCGCTTGGCATAGCCGATTGAAGCATCCGGGGACCATTTGTCCTGCTTAGCTCGCTGTACGTACCAGGCTAAGAAGACCTGTACGCTGGCGAACTTGTCAGGACGATGGCAGCTCAAGCGTGCAGTCTCGTAACGTGCCTGAGCAGCCTCTGGCAGGTATTGTCGATGGTAGACACGCTTGCCATTACTCTTCTTGACCTGATCTACTGTACCTCGCTTGATTTCATTATTAATGGTCTGCGGGCAGACGCCAATTTCAGCAGCAATCCAACGATTGGACTTCCCAGCTTGGCGGAATCCGGCCACTTTTCCGCGCTCGAGTGATGTTAAGTGCTGACCTTTTTGGCGGTGTGTGCTATCCTGTTTCTGCATCAAGACAATATCCTCCTCCATTGTTTGTGTAGGAACTTCAATGATACAGGATATCTGTTCTTGATGTTTTTTATTGTCCAAAAAATTTTGAGACAGTGGCTAACTTGATTCTAAAATGCGCGACATTTTTATTTAAAAGAATCATTGACGATTTTTTTAGTGTGTTGAGTGCCCAGCCGGCCCAGCCAAAAACGCCTGCCACTGCCTGGCTACCGGGGCCTCGACGTATTGTTTAGCCGAATCCAGCGCGCCTTGATGCAAGGCGTGCCACAGCCGCGCATCCGTCAAGAGTCTGATCACCTTGGCGGCCGCAGCGGATTCATCGCCTGGCTGCACCAGGTCACCGTTCACCCCAGGCACCACGATCTCGCGGGGGCCAAAGGCCACATCGTCAGCAATCACCGGCGTACCGGCGCTCAGTGCCTCGACCAGCTGCATGCCGAACCCTTCATGCTGAGACGGCGCGATCAGCACCTGTGCCTGGCGATAACTTTGGGCCAGCTCAGGGCCGGTCACGTAGGACGAAAAAGTCACGGCCTTTGTCACTCCCAGGTGCTCGGCCTGGGCCTTGAGCTGGTTCAGGTAGTCGGCACTGATCGGGTATCCGCGCAGCTCTAGCGTGGCATCCGGCACCGCGGCGAGCACCCGAGTGAATATCCGCAGCGCGGCGTCCGGCCCTTTTTCCGGGGCCAGGCGGCCGACCAACACCAGCCGGTGCGGCACGCGCGCCACCGCGGGGCTTGCTTCATCCGGGAAGATCACGGTGTCAGGCACCACGGCCGTGCGCACGCGTGGAAACTGCTGGTTGAGCGCCGCCTGCTGCGCCTTGGTCGAAACCAGCACACCGGTGAACTGCTCAGGGTGTTCGACCAGCACAGGACGATAGGCTGCCAGCAGTTGGCCGGCCACCTCATGGGCGTCGTGGAAGATGGCCCACTTTTGGGCAGCGGCGGCAGCGCCCACCGCCGCGTCCAGGCTGCGCCGCTCGGAAAACAGGCGCGCCTGCGGGTCCTGTTTCACCAGTTCGTCAAGGAAAAAGGTGAAAAGCTCGTCTTCCGTGCTGAACCGGTAATGATGACCGTGGTCGCCCAGCAGCTGCCACATCGTCGGCGCGACCTGGCCGCCTCGATTCATGCAAACCATCTCGAGCACCGGCTGACCGGCCAGGTTCAGGTACATCGTGCGGGCCAGCTGGCCGTCCGGGTGAAAGTAGTCGACCGAGGACTTAAAGCCGCGCCAGTCAAAATTCTCGCGTGCGGTCAGGTTCCCGAAGCGGTCCTGATAGGTAATCGACCCAATTAGGCCGACGGTGCCGGGCATCACATCGATGCGAGCCAGCGTCAGACCATTTTCTTCAAGAGTGGAATAGTTGGGGCCGTGGCCGGCAATTTTGTATGCGACCAGCGGGATCTGCTTGAGCAAGCGCAGCTTTTGTTCAACTCTCGGCACGCTTGTCGTCCCTTGAAAATAGTCGTACATATTCAGCACTTGCGCTGATTTTAGTCCCACCGTCTTGCGGTCGCGCGCCAAAAACCGGTTGTAGTTGCGGGTCACATACACCGCATCGGTCGCAGTGGAACGGGAAAGCAGTCGCACCCGCCGCGCTTGGGCGTGCTCGGTGCCGGAGTTATAAGCAAAAATATTTTCACTGATAAAATAGTTCATCCTCAGCCCTCCTCCGGCCTGCAAAACCGCGCGGCAATTAGTTTGGCTGGCCAATTTGCCTGGGCGTCCGCCAGTAGGGCCTGCCACTGCTCCCACACCGCAGCACTTGAGTAGCGCTTGGCTGACTCATAAGCACCGGCAGAATACTGCTGCGCCAGTGCCGGATCGCGCAACACTTTCAGCATGGCCTCTGCCATGGCGCAGTAGTCGCCGTAAGGCACGACCTGCCCGTTCACCCCGCTTTCAACGATTTCGTTCGGTCCGTAATTGACATCATAAGTAAACGCGATCAGCCCATGAGCGATGGCCTCCATCACGGCCAGGTTGAACCCCTCCATGCGTGACGTCACGCCAAACATCATGGCCGAATTTTCGATTTGATCGATGTCTTGGGTGTAGCCCTTGAGCGTCACCACCTTTTCCAGGTGCTCGGCTTTGATCACCTGCTCGACTTGCCTTCGGGCCTTGTAGTCGTCGCTGGGATCGGCGTACCCGTACAGATCAAGGGTCACCTGTGGAATTTCGCGGTGCACAATCGCGACGGCCCGGACCAGGTCGTCCAGGTGCTTTTCCCAAGCGATGCGGGCAAAGGCCACAATCTTACCGAACTGCCGCCGCGCCACTGGCACGCGCGGCGCCGCCAGCAGCTGATCCGGCACCACCCCGACGGCGATGGCAAAGTTGGCCGCCCGCGGGTGGAACCGCTGAGCCACTGCCTCGGCCTGCTTGCGTGTCGCCGAAACCACCGCATCAAACGCGTCAACATCGCTCAGCGCAAATTCGTAATTGTTGTTCAGCAGCGGATCGTCAGGATCCTGGGCGTTGGCCGTGTGCGCGTTATGCAGATACAACACCGTGTACGCCGGCCGCTTCAGCCGCGTGATCCCCCACTCGACCAGGTGCGAGCGGTCCAAGACGAAGACATTGGGGCGCTCAAGGTCCCAAAAAGCTAAATTGAGATCATCCAGAAATTGCTGCGTCAACGCCTCAATCGTCGCAAACTGAAACACCTGCCCGTCGCGTTCGGTCAGCCGCCAGCCGGCCTGCTGGCGCTTGCCTTGCCGATCATCGCGGTTGTAGCTTTCCAGCACCGGCTGACCGGCTGGCGTCAGCCAAGTTTCCATGCCAATTTGGTTGTCCGGCGTGTACCACTGCTGCAGGCTGACAAAGCCGCGACTGTCGTATTGCTCGACCAGGTACAAGTTGCCAAAAGCGTCAAACAACTCGGTCGAATGCACGCGCTGTGCATCCGGCCAGAAGTTGACCCGCGCCACCAACTGCCCCCCTGCAGTGACGAGCACCCGGTTCTTGCCTGGCTCGTGCTTAACAGTCGTGTTCGCCACGCCAAAGTCCAGATCTGCCAACGTGATTCGGCGATCCTTCACCTGCTCGGCGTGCTGAAAGTAGTCAAACATGCTGATCAACTGGGCGTCCGGAATGCCGGCTTGCCGCGTGTTTTCATGCAGTTCCGGATCCCAGTTGCGAATCACGATCCGGCAGTCCGCGCCGTGCTCGTTGAACAGCTTGAACCGCTTTAATTCCGCGTGCTCGATCCCCGACTTTTGCGCGTGCATGGTTTCATTAATAAAAAAATTCATAGCCGGCTCCCTTCTGAAATCATCTATGGCCAATTATAGGCTATCGACCATCACTTTTCGCTGGCTGAAACCAATGGCACCAAAAAACGCCCTCAACCAGAACGGTTGAGAGCGAAAACAAATCAAGTTAGAAATTGGTGGTATCAGGATCGGTGGCAAGCCCAGCCACGCCGTGCATGCCATCCAAGGTCTTCATGTCCGCATCGCTGAGGCTGAAGTCGAACAGGTCCGTGTTTTGCTTAATGCGGTCGTCATGCACCGACTTGGCCAGCGGCAGGAAGCCGTGCTGCAAGGACCAACGCAGCAGGACCTGGGCCACGCCCTTACCGTACTTTGCGGCGACCTTCGCGAGCTCAGTATTGCCCAGCAGTTTGCCAGTGCCGAGTGGACTGTAAGCCTCGCTCAGAATGTGGTTGTCCTCGTTCATCTTGGTGACCGCCGGCTGTAAATCAGACGGGTTCAGGAAAATCTGGTTGACCATGGGTTCAACCGTCGCGTCCGCCTTGATCACATCCAGGTGCGCCTGCCGGAAGTTGGAGATGCCAATCGCGCGCGCCTTGCCGTCTTTGTACACTTGCTCCATGCCGCGCCAAGTGTCCTTCAGGCTGTCTGGATACGAATCACGGAAGCTGGCCGGATTTGGCCAGTGGATTAGGTACAAGTCCACATGATCCAAGCCCAGCTTGGTCAAAGATTCGTCGATGGCCTGTTGCACCAGATCAAAGCTGTGCGCATTATTGTTCAACTTCGTGGTGACAAACAGGTCATCGCGCTTCAGCCCAGTGGCCGCCAGTCCCGCCTTGATGCCTTCGCCGACGCTATCCTCATTGCGGTACATCGCCGCAGTGTCGATGTGGCGATAACCCGCCTCGATGGCGACCTCAACGCTGTGCTTGGCCACGTCGCCATCCGGCGTCTGCCACGTGCCAAAGCCGACGACTGGGATCTTGACGCCATTACTCAACGTATAAGTGTCGCTCATTTTTGAAAATTCTGTCATGATTTGCTCCTTTTCTGTGTGTCCACTCAATTACTTATATTCTAGCCGACCGGCGCACCGGCGTCACTTCTGCCAACTCGGGTAGCTAGTGATCAGCCCTTGCGTGCCCAAATCGCCGTGGCCGTTATCAACCATTGCCTGGTAAAGGGCCTTGGCCTGCTTGGTTGCCGGCAGCGCCACGCCCAGCCAATCCGCCTCTTCCAAAGCGATACGCAGATCTTTGACAAAATGCTTGATGAAAAAACCGGGAGTGTAGTCGCCGACTAGAATACGCGGACCGTAGTTCTCTAGGCTCCAGTTGGCGCCGCCACCGCCGCCCACCGTGGCCAAGACCGTCTTCAGATCCAGGCCGGCCGCCTTGGCGTAAACCAGCATTTCCGTCAGCCCGGTCATGGTCCCAGCAATCATGATCTGATTGGCCATCTTGGCGTGTTGCCCGCTGCCAGCGGGGCCAAAGTAGTGGTTGGTTGTACCAATCTTGGCAAACAGCGGCTGCAGCTCATCGTATGCCTGCCGGTCGCCGCCCACCATGATCGTGAGTGTCCCTTTTTGCGCGCCAATGTCACCGCCGGAAACAGGTGCGTCTAACGAGCGGATGTCCTGCTTGGCCGCAGCCGCCGCAATACGAGCGGCCAGACTGGGCTGGCTGGTGGTCATGTCCACGATGATGCTGCCGGCTTTCGCCCCGGCCAGCACCCCGTCTGGGCCGAAATACACTTGTTCAACATCTTTAGGGAAGCCGACCATGGTGAAGGTGACGTCACTGCTTACAGCCACCTCGCGCGGTGAGTCCGCCCACTTGGCATTGGCATCGAGTACGGCCTGGGCGTGCGCCGGTGTGCGGTTGTACACAGTCACATCGTAGCCAACCTTCAGGAGATTCTTGATGATTCCCGTGCCCATAATGCCGGTCCCAATAAATCCAATCTGCATCTGCTCGCCTCCTCATCTTTACACTAACCAGTATAGCGCCGGCGGCCGAAAATGAAAAAGCGGCTTTCTGCGTGTTGACAGAAAACCGCTTGGAGGCTAAAGGCTAGCCTTATGACTTTAAAAAACCGTGTTCCAACACGTCGAGATACTTCTGCACCTCTTCGACCAACCAGTCCAGGTCCTCGACTGTGGCATGCGGATGCGCGTCAAGAAACGGTTGCGCTTGCTGGCTCACCAAGGTGATCATGCCCTGAATCAGGTCCTCAACCAAAGCTGGCGACACGCCTTCGCGCAGCGGCATGCGCGCCAGAACCGGGCCGGCCAAATCGGTGCTCGCCATGCTCAGCTCCTTTTGAAGCAGGGCCTGCAGCTGCGGTTTAACCGTTTCTGGTAGTTCGCTGCCGCCGTAAAGCGCCATCCCAAAGCGCATTTCGTCCTGGTACTGCAGCTGCAGCTGAATCTTATAGCGCAGCGCACGGGTGATCATCGACTGGAGGTCTGGCGCATCCTGCCAAACGGAAAAATCAGCGACCGCGTTCAGCCGGTCAAACACCCACTGGGCAACGGCCAGATACAGCTTCGCCTTGCTGCCAAAATAGCGAAAGATCAACCCCTTCGAGACTTGCGCCTCCTGGGCGATCACGTCTGTCTTTGCCGCCTGATAGCCCTGGCTGGCAAATTCATGCATCGCGGCCGTCAAGATTCGGTCGACTTTGACCGGATCGCGGGGCACCTTTGAATCCTTTTTCACCATGGCACCCCCTCAATTCATCGTCAAATCACGCCGGCGGTAACTGACATACGCCAGCTCGAACAAGCCGAGTCCAAGCGCTGTCATCCAGGCAAAAGTGGGCCAAGCGACTGCGCGCGTCGACACCGCGTTGACCCAGCCAAACGGTGACAGCCGCTCCGCCCACTTGGGAAAATCAAGCATGGGGCCGAGAAACATGGACAGCACGCCATACACCGGCACGACCCAGATCAGGGCCTGAAGCCGGGGCAGTAATCCCACCAGCAGTGCCGCGAGCCCACAAACCACCAACAGCGCCGGCCAGTAGCCGACAAAACCGCGCATAAAGCGAGCCAAGCTGATTGGGGTGGTCATCGAGGCGTTGCCGGCCGCCGCCATCCCCAAGACGCCAAGCGCCAAGGCCAGGGTGCCCACACCAACTGCCTCAAACGCATGGCTGAGAAACAGGTGCAGGCGAGAAACCGGCGCAGCGTGCAACAGCTCAAGGTACCCTTTGCGCTCGTCCGTGTTCAGCCGCAGCAGCGTCGAAATTGCCGGTACCGCCGCGACCACCGCAAAAATTACGACCAGCGTATTGGCCAGTCCCAGCACCACGGCGCGGTTGGCCGCAGCGACCCCGCTGCTGCCCAGCAGCTTGGCCAGCATGGGATTGGATTTGACCAAGTCGCCGACTGTGCCAAAAATGGATCCATACGCGGCACCGAGGACAAACAAGCCGATCAACCAAATCATGGTGCTGGTCCGCTCCAGCCGCACAAGGAGCATCAGCGGCCCTTGCAGGAAGCGCGAGGCTTTGCTGCGGCCTGTGCGCGGTTCAACCAGGCCGGCCCCAATGTCGCGCGCGTTGGCCAGCCCCACCGCCCCAAGCAACACGCCAGCACTCAGACCCAGCATCAGCCAAACCGGCGGCCAGACATTTGCGGTGTACAGATGCATTTTCTCGATCCAGCCAAAAATGGTCCACCAGGTGAGAGCGGGATTTTGCACGTCAGTCCCCATCCGCGCCACGTACAGCAGGCCTAGCCACGCATAACTCAGCATGGTCGAAGCGCGCGCTGAGCTAACCATCTGCGCAAATAGCAGTGAAAAGGTGCCGAACATGAACCCGAACGCGGCCAGTCCCAGCCCAAACAGCCAGCTGCCCGTAGCACTGGCACCGGGCATGTTGGCCGCCTGCAGGCCCAGGGCTTCCAAGACACCGGCCAGACCGTTGATTATTACCAATTCAATAATGGCGGCCAGCAGCGGACTCTGTCTGCCGACTGCATGGGCCAAAATCAACTCGGAAGTACCAGCATCCTCCTCTGCCCGCGTGGCGTGAACGGCAAAATAAACATTCATCATGGCGGCAAACAGGCCCATGAACACCATCATTTCCGCCCCGTAGATCACCGCCGAAGAAAATGGTGGGGTCGCGGTAAACGGTCCAAACAGCGACACCATGGCCGGGGTTTTTAAGGTTTGCGCAATTGACGCCATAGCCTTGGGCGTGCCGTAGATCCCTTCAAATTTGGCGGCCGCGCTGGCCATCATGCCTGCCAGCCCAGCGATCCAAAGGAAGATTTTCAGCCAGTCATGACGCAGGTTAAGCCGCACCAACGCCCAAGTGTTTGCGTACCTACTGCTCATCTTTGCCACCTTCTTGATTGTAGTAACGCAGGAAGAGGTCCTCAAGCGTCGGCGGGGTCGTGATCAGCTGGGTGATTCCCAGCGAACTGAGGGCCGTGATCGTGTCCCCGAGCGCCTCGGCATCGACCGAAAAAACCGCTTGCGTCGGGGTTTTGGCCTTGAACTGATGCACCGAAGGCAGAGCCTCAATCGCCGTCAGCGGCTGCTGGGTCGTGACGCGCACCGTGCTGCGGCTAAGCTGCCGCATCTCGGCCAGGCTGCCCACCTCAATGATCTCGCCTTGGCGAATGATCGCGATCCGGTCACACATTCGCTCCACTTCACTGAGAATGTGCGAGGACAGCAACACACTCTTGCCCGCCTGCTTCAACGCCAACACTTCCCGCTGGAAGACCTCTTCCATCAGCGGGTCAAGGCCGCTGGTCGGCTCGTCAAAAATAGATAAGTCCGCCTGACTGGAAAACGCCGCGACCAACGCGACTTTCTGCCGGTTGCCTTTTGAGTAGGTCCGGGCCTTCTTGCGGACGTCCAGAGCAAAGGCCTTGATCAGCTCATCGGTGCGGCCTGTGTGCTTCTGGCCGTTCAGCCGCAGCAGAAAATCGATCACCTCACCGCCACTCAGGTTCGGCCACAGATTAACATCCCCAGGCACGTAAGCAATGTGCTTGTGGATGCTGACCGCAGCGGCCCAGGCGTCTTGGCCAAAAATGGTGGCCCGGCCAGCAGTCGGACGCAGGATGCCAAGCAGCGTCCTGATGGTCGTCGACTTGCCGGCACCATTAGGGCCAATAAATCCAAACACTTCCCCAGGGTGAATGCTGAACGTGATATCCTTCAAGGCCTGAAACTTCCCGAACTTTTTCTGCAGGTGATCAACGGTCAAAACGTCTGCCATGATCTCGCCTCCCCAATTGATGAGGCAAGTGTACGGCCTGGTGACTGCTCGGTCAATGACTTTCGAGTCACTGACGCGGTGGCGTGATGCGGTGCGGCCAAAGGGTTTTGCGCGTAGGCAACGCGTCAGTCAACCGCGGCTGCCACACATCGAAAAACCCCTTGAGCGGCAGCGGCCGTTCAAGGGGCAAAAATCATGTGAAACTTTGGTTACTTAACGATTGTCACGACGTCATCCCAAGGTGTCGCAGTGGTGGCCAACACGGCGTTTAGCCGCTCGATGTTGGCCTTGCCTTCAGTTTGCATCCATTCTCTACCGGCTGCTTCACCGCGGGCAGCAAACGGGATGATCCCATCCTTCCAGGTCGCCCGGCCGCACAGCACCCCATTGAAAGTAGCGCCGGCGTCATGGGCAAACTGCAATTCCTTTAAGAACAACTCGTTAGAAACCCCGGCACTCAGGAAAATAAACGGCAGAGCGGTGGCATCGGCCTGCTGCTGATAGAAACTCGAAGCTTCCGCTTGACTGTATACCGGACTTTCGCCGTCAGTAAAGCCTTCAACAAACGCCTGGTTAACTGGCACTTCGACTTTGAGCACCGAGACGCGGTAACGGGGATTGCTAAACTCCCGCGTGGTTTCGATCACCTTGTGCGGCTTCACTTTCGCGTATGTCGCATCAGCCACGCTGTCCAAATCCGCGTCGTATGTGACCAGCTCCAAGAAGAACGGCAAATCGTTGGCCGCCGCTTCCGCCCCCACTCGTTCCACAAAAGCCCGCTTGCGCTCATTGACCGCATCGCCTTCATCGACGTCGTAGTAGAGAAGAAACTTGACCGCATCGCCGCCTTCTTCGGCGATGCGCAGCGCGCTTTGGTTGTTGATCAGATCCGGGAAGCGGCCCGGTTCAGTGGCGTCGTAGCCCGTTTTTTCGTACGACAGCAGCAGGCCGGCATCGGCCGCGCGAGCCTTGGCGGCAGGCAGCCCGAATTCCGGATCAAGCAAGATCGCGCTGGCGTACTTAGTCAGCTCCTCGGACACGACCGCCTTGAAATCACTCAGTGCATTTTCACTGGCCGCGCCAGCTGCCGCCGCGTTCAGCATTTTCTGCAGCGAGCCTCGCTGGTCGATCGCCAAGGCGGCGATGACGTGTTGATCGTTTGACAGCTGTTCCAGATGTTGATATTGACCCTGTGTCAATTTTACCGACATATTTGTCCCTCCAATATTTCTACCCCAAATTTTCAGTCAGCCGTGCTAGTGCTTCACAATGTCATTGACGTACACCACACCGGCCTGGCCGTCTTTCAGCAGGTCAGGTGCCGCCCCCAGCATCTGGGCGTTTAAATAGCTGATCACCATCGGCAGGTTGGCGCCGGCGTACAGGTCAAAGTCGCCGCCTTGCGCCAGCACCGTGGCGGCCACATTGCTTGGCGTCCCGCCCTTCAGATCAGCCAGCACCGTGACTTTTGACTCGCCGGCAATGGCGGCCTCGAACTTGGTGCGAAAATCTTCCGGTCCTTCGTTTGGCTGCAGCCCCACAGTCGCAATGTCGGCTTGCGGACCCATGATCATTTCAGCGCTGGCCTTAAGCGCGGCGCTGAAATCCCCATGGCTGATCAAAACCAATTTGCTCATTTTATTGACTCCCTTACCCATTAATTTGCACAGCGAAGGCGCCAGACACAGAAGGTTCCCGTGCGACAGCGCCTCTGATAACCAGTTTGACTAACCCTTCGCGATCAGCCCCAGCGCGGAAAGCACCACGGACACGATCAGCACAATGAAGATGGCGCGGGTCGAGGTCATGTGCTTGCGCCCTAGCAGCCAGTAAATCCCGGCAACGATTAGCGCCGGCAGCAGCTTTGGCAGGATCATATCCAGGCTATTTTGAATATCCAGTGGCACGGAGCCCACATTCGGGGCCCAGGCAAACTTCACATTGATCATGGTGGCGACCAAGGCGCCAACCATGAAGACCCCCATGATGGTCGCCGCGTTGGTCAAAGCAGCGAGCCGGTGTGACATGGTGGTGACCAAGGCCACCCCTTCGTTGTAGGCCACCCGCAACTGCTTCCAGCGGAAGACCATGACGGCAATTTGCGCCAGAATCCAGATGAACACGCCGATCGGATTGCCTTTTGTCGCCATGTTGGCGGCAATCGCCCCAAAAATCGCAGGGATCAAGGCCGCGAAAATCGAGTCCCCAATCGAGGCGAACGAGCCCATTAAGCCGGCTTTCATCCCGGCAACAGTTTCCTCACCCTTGATGCCTTCTTTTTCCTCAACTGCCAAATCGATCCCAGTAATGATGGTGTTAAAGAAGTTGGACGTGTTGAAGAACTGCGTGTGCGTCTTCATCATTTCTTTCAGCTCTGGCGTGCCATCACCGTAAATCTTGCGCAGTTGCGGCAGGATCGTGTACAGGTAACCGGAGCCTTGCATCCGCTCGTAGTTCCAACCCAGCTGAAAACCGAACAAGCTGCGCCGGTTGATCTGCCGAAAGTCGTCATCATTTAACTTATAAGTCGGCGTCTTAGAGTTCATCATCTTCGATTTCTCCTTTCTCATCCGCGGCAGGCTTCTTGTCGCTGCTCCCGCTGCCGCCACCGGCATTCGTCGCCGTTGACTGCTGGTAGGCAATCGCCGCAAAGGCAAACCCAATCAGCGCAATGGCAAGCATGGAGAGGCCGTTGAAGGACGTGGTGAAGGTCTTCGCCACGCCGGCCACCGCGGTGCCGAGCGTTTGGATGTTGCCAAAGACCGTGGAAAACAGCATCGTCACGGTGAAACCGAGGATCAGGTAGGCAAAGTGTTTCTTCACTGGCAGGTAGTGCAGCAGGATTGCGAACCCAACCGCCGGCAGAACTGCCCCGGCAGTGGCCAAGCCATCGCCTAGCCACTTCCAGCTCGTGTTCAGCACGCGGGCCAGGTTGGCCACAAACCCGCCGCCGAACGCCAGGGCCAGACCAACTGGGATCATCCGAGACAACGCCCAAGGCAGTGCCCCGGCAATGAAGTACCGCTCAATGCCCTTGTAGTTATATTCATCGACCATTTTGTCGATTTTGTGCGCGAAGAACGTGTTGGCGAACCGGGCTAGAATATCCGTTTCCTCAATTTTCAAGTCAAGTGCAACGATGATAACGAATCCTTGATAGTGGTCTAGGTTGTTAAGCCATGCGTCGGTAGTAATCGCATGGTCGAAGATAGTTCAGAATACGTCTGGGACGATGGTTCAGTGCTGATT